>NZ_JBFRMK010000074.1:0-44534 GCF_041470405.1 Shewanella sp. 10N.286.45.A1 | reverse complement strand
GGTTCAGCATGGAGCAAAGCACCTGTGATTAAAGCCCATTAAATTCCCACTGAATCATGCATCTTCAAGTAGAACGGGTATACATTAGGGGCGCTAATAAATGACAACAATATGCAGAGCGAGCCATAAAAAAAGGCCGCCTGTGCGACCTTTGCGAATACAGCTGATTCTGTTATGCCGCCGAGACTTTTCTTAGCAGCGAAAATGCCTGCTTAGCATTTTCATCCGTGACCACAAAACCTGTCATATTGTTTAGCTCATCATAAGCTTCTGCAATAACTCCTAACTTATCAAACCCGACTTTCCATGAAGAGTCCGCGCTAAAGTGACCACCCACTTGAATAGGGTATGTAGGCGTTTTAACTTTCACCATCATTGGTGGCAATGTCAGTTGCGACATTTGGCCTAGCAGCTGCTTTGCCAACGCATTAGCACTGAGAATAATCGGTTGTAAGTAAGCCATCACCTTACCATTAATCTCGGCGCAGTCACCCAAGGCATAGACATTTTCAGCTGAAGTATTAAGTCGCTCATCGACCACAATACCGTGTCTCACCTCTAAACCTGCTTGCTGCGCTAACTGAGTATTTGGCCGTAAACCAGCAGCTGATATCACACAATCGACTTCAAAGCGTCTAGCTGCACTTGTCGTTACAGTCAGCTCTTGCTTCTTCAACTCCGCATCATTTTCGATTAGTGAGTTAGCAGTAGATAAGTCAATTGTGCTCACAGTATCATTTAGCGCAAGCGTCATGCCTGCATCAAGCAAGGTATGTTCAAGTTTCAGCGCGACAAAATCGGGGGCAACGTTCGCAAGCAAGCGACTGCTTGGCTCAACCACTACCACCTCTTTCCCGCTGGCTTGCAGATCCATCGCGAGCTCTGTACCAATCAAACCTCCGCCCATTAGCAATATTCGAGTCGCACGACTTAAGACCGCTTGCGAACCACGATACTCAGACAAACTATTGAGGGTAATAACACTGCCTTTGCCTTCACCTTTAATAGGCGGTACAAAGGCGCTAGCGCCCGTGGCAAACACTAACTTAGCGTAATGATAAGTTTGACCACCAGCATCTAAACTCTGCATTTTAGTGTCAATACTATCGACCCTAGTATTAGTCACTATTTCGACTTGCTGCTGCGCCGCAAAGTCAGTAGCTGATAGCAATATCAATGCATCGGCATCTTGCTCTTTTGAGAAGACATGACTTAAATCGGGCTTGTTATACTCATCACCGTTGTCGGCTGTTATCACTAGAATCGGCAGTTCAGTGTCTTGTCTGCGAATATTTTTTATCAATTGATAAGCGGCAAAACCGCTACCAATGATCACAACAGGTACTGTCATGATGGAATCCTCTTAATACCAATCGGTATAATACGTCTCTAGCCGTTATGCTCAACAAACACATCTTTACCCAAGTTGCACTCAGGGCAGAGAAAGTATTCAGGTACGTCAGCCCAAGTAGTTCCAGCTTCAATCTCTTGGCTTGGTTCACCTTTAGCGGGATCATAAACCCAATTACATACAGTGCAGATCATGCATTGGCAATCAGCACTGTGCTCAGTAAGCGCCACCTCTTCAGCATTTTCTGATACAGGCTTAGCTGTTTGAGCAGCAGATTTAGGCTCAGTGTTTAACGTTGCATTAGCAAGACTAGCAACGGTAGTTAGAGGTTGCAGTGCCCACTGTTTTGCAATTTGACGGCCATGTTCACGACATTCACGCATCGCTTTGCCATCAGGTCGCCATTTGGTTTTTAGGCCCAATGCAGTTTGAAAGCCAGCATCCATTAAGCGAGTGTTGATCCGATCGACCGCGCCGCCATTCCAGCCATAACTGCCAAATGCCGCTGCTTTTTTACCTCTAAACCTAAGACCTGTGATCTCTTCTAACATGCCAGCTATTTTTGGCATCATGACATTATTCATGGTTGATGAACCGACAAGCACACCTTTAGAGCGGAAAGTGTGCGATAAGATTTCATTCTTATCGTGTTTAGAAACATTAAACACTTTTACGGCGACACCTGGGTCAACATCATGAATACCTTGGGCAATAGCATCTGCCATCATACGGGTGTTATTCGACATTGAATCATAGAAGATAGTGATCTTGTCTTCTTGGTAGCTGTCAGCCCACTCAAGGTACTGATGAATAATCTGGGTCGGGTTGTCACGCCAAACAATACCGTGAGCTGTTGCAATCATGTCCACAGGCACGTTAAAGCTCAACACTTCATGAATTTTGGCGGTAACGAGACTGCTAAAAGGGGTAAGAATATTAGCGTAATAACGCAGACACTGCTCTTTAAGCTCATTCTGATCAACCTCATCATTAAACAGATGCTCATCGCAGTAATGCTGACCAAAGGCGTCATTACTAAACAGCACAGCATCTTCGGTCATGTAGGTCATCATGCTATCAGGCCAGTGCAGCATTGGCGCTTCAATAAAGATAAGTTGTTTACCATTACCAATATCGACACTGTCACCAGTTTTAACGATCTTGAAGTTCCACTCTGGGTGATGGTGATGACCGACAATAGAGTCTACTGCTGCTTCAGTACAGTAGATTGGCGTGCCTGGTATTTTCTGCATCAAGGCCGTTAACGCACCAGAGTGATCTTCTTCGGCATGGTTTATCACAATGAAATCGATACTATTAAGATCAATTTCCATCTCTAGGTTTTGAATAAACTGGTGGCTAAATCTATGGTCAACTGTATCGATTAATACCGTCTTCTGCTCACGGATGAGGTAACTGTTATAACTGGTACCACGGGTCATTTTGTATTCTGTACCATGGAAGTCTTGTACTTCCCAATCGCGTTGGCCGACCCAGTGGATATTGTTTTTTACATGAATTGTCATTAGCTACTACCTAAAAGACTAAATAAATTTTTAATTTCTAAGTTGAGTAATTGCACTAACCGTGCCAGATATCTAATCGCTTGAAAGTGCTAGGTATGTATAAAAAACAGACATCAGAGTAGTGTCTTTATAACATAAACAACAACGGTCAAATAGACAGCCGTAGTGTCTTAAAGACAATACCCAGTAAGAGTCTTTATGACAAGAAGAAGAAGAAGGAAGAACAATAATATCAGACTGCGCTAAAACGCAAAAAGCGAACCTTTCGGCTCGCTTTTCAAATAATCAAACAAGGTTAACCTAGCTTAATTATCTCAAGTGACTCAATTAGTCTTTAGACTGTTTGAGTCGACTTTCAACTTAGATAGCAACTACGTTAGCTGCTTGTGGGCCTTTTTGGCCTTGTTCTAGGTCGAAAGAAACTTTTTGGCCTTCAGCAAGAGTTTTGAAACCGTCTGAAGCGATTGCACGGAAATGTACGAATACGTCAGCGCCGCCATTGTCTTGAGTGATGAAGCCAAAACCTTTGTCTTCGTTAAACCATTTTACGATACCAGTAGTTGAATTAGACATTTTGTGTCCCTTATATAATTAAAAATTAATAAATCTATCGCGAAATTGCGATGTGCTGAGAGCTTGAATTATTAAATGTGACGATGAAGCTAAGGGAAACACTATGGATAACAACGATAACGCAGTAATCAGAGGCTTACTTTTACTTGATGGTTCACTAATAACTCTGAATGCCAGAGCAAGGCGTACTTTACAGCAGTCAGGGATATTGTAAAGGTTTAATTTATGTAAAAAGAGATCACAGCGGCGCTTTTTCGCTGATGCTTACAGCGTCGGGTAAAAGAATCTACCTTACAATTAATCGTTCAAAAAAACGAACAGGCACATTAAGGTCTATTTGATATTTTTTAACCTAATACAACATTCAAACATATTTCAGATAGACTCATGCTGATAAGTTGAACCGCTAACCGCTTTTTTGGGGCACGATTTTGAGGGGCGTTATAGCAGTAGCATTTGATACAGGGTCATGCTGCAACAACCTAAAGCCATTGATTTTGTTAGAAAAACTATCAAAGAAAATTTTACAACTGCCGATAACGCTAATATTTTTAAGTGACACGGTGCGTGTTATAACTCAATTAACAACGGAATTAAAGACGACTAGGGATAAGTATGTATAGCAGAAAACACGAAAATCAGCTGTTTTGTAAGTGTAAACACTGTAACTCAGAGGATGTAAGTATAACGTTTTCATTTATCCCCAACCTACTGTCATACCCATTAGGCCTATGTGTACTGACTTTAATGGGGATCCAACCATTTCCGGTGAAACTACAATGTAATACCTGTGCCAAACCGTTCTATGGCAGCGGGATACACCATTAATCAAACTCATTTTATTCGGCTCTAAATACGAGAACTAGCTTATATGGATAACCCTGCAACACTACTCATCGTGCAAAACCTGCAGCTATCTAAAACCTTTTACCTAGACATATTAGGACTTGAGTTGATATCTGAAACTGACTCTTGCCTTAAGTTGCTCGCAGGAAACCACAGTGTATTGATGTTTCAAGGAACGTTACCAGCCAGTCAATATGAACACGGTTACAATGCCAGTTCGACACTGGTTTTTAGCGTAAAAAATCTTGATGAAAAAATCACAGAGCTAAAGTGTCACAATGTGGAATTTATTCATCAAACACCCAATGCAAATGACTGGGGCCGATATGCAGCCTTTAAAGATCCATCAGGCATAGTGCATGAGATTTTTGAGCCTTACGATTAGTCGGCAGTGTTTTGCATTGTTGTAAAACGCAATCAATGACATGCAGTAAAGCGCTGTCAAACACTGCATTAAAACGCTATGGGTTATGCTTTAGCCGACTACGTCTGCTCTGCGTTTTTCTGGCCATCAAGCCATTTAGATAATTCATCTAATGAGCGCTGCCACAGCTCAAATAGTGCTGGGTGTTGCTCTAATTGATAAGTAGCAGCACTAATTTTGAGCTGTTCGATGTCACGACATTTTGCAGCAAGTTGCGATAATCCCATGCTGGCACTACTGCCCTTTAAGGCATGCAGTACTCGTTCAAAATCTTCAGGCGCTTTGGCAAGTGTCGCCATATGAACTTGGCTAGAATCTTGATAAAGGCTAAATAACTCCACCACGGCCTCTTTACCCAAATAGCCCATATCTTGGCTCAACTGCCCATCATCAAGCAAAGGCTCTAGTTTAGCCTTACTCTTAGCGGCACTATCTTGTTCCATCTTTGTACTCGCACCTATCTCAATCTGACGCTCTATATCACTTTCTGTATTGACTACGCCTATTTGCCAATCGGTGACACAGCAATCATTATCGGTGGTATCGGGCTCTTTCGCGCAGCCAAGCCAAACTGACAACGCCTGCATATCCAATGGCTTCATCAATACCTGATCGAAACCTTTAGCTTGGTAGTTCTCCATATCTTCAGCTTGCAACTGCGCAGTAAAGGCAGCAATTGGTGGTGCATGTTCTGCTTGTGCACTAATCTGTTGCAGCTCTCCTAATAAGCTAACTCCCGAGCCATCTCCCAATTGAATATCTAGCATGATGGCATCATATTGAGTAGCTGTTTGCTGGGTGTAGAGCTTCCGTGCAGCTTCGCAGCTAGTGGCCAATTTAGAGTCATGACCCAAGTGTGCAAGAAACCCCTGAGCAACCATTGCATTAATCTTGTTGTCTTCTACCACGAGTACCTGCTTTGAGTTCACCCGTTCAGCCTGTTGTTGTAGTGTCCTGTCGGGTCCTTCGCAGACTGTTAATGGTAATGAAAAACCAAAGCAACTTCCCTGCCCTACTTCGCTTTTTACCCACAACGCTTTTGTGCTTCTAGGCGCTGAACTCATTAACTCAACCAACTGTTTACTGATAGCAAGGCCAAGCCCTGTGCCTCGATCGCGACCTTCACTGACCTCACTACTGTAGGCTTTAAAGAGTTGCTTCATCGCGTTCGCATCAATTCCGACACCGCTATCTTGTACTTTAAATGCTAGCTCCTGTTGCTCAATAATGACTGACAGCTCGACCGTACCTTTTGGAGTAAATTTAATGGCGTTACCAAGTAAGTTAAACAATACCTGTCGTAATTTTGGTCCATCGACATAGACCCATTTCGGTAAACTTTTATAGTTCGCCACCAAAGTGAGCCCCGCCAAACTGGCTCCCGCTAACATAATTGCAGTGACTTCATCCAACAACTGCGCTAAATCTACAGCTCTGGGCTCATTGGCTAACTTACTCTGCTCTAGCCGAGAGAAATCTAAAATATCGTTAAGCACCGTTTGTAACAGCGTACCGCTATACTGCGACAAAGCCAGCATTTGCCTTTGTGCAGGTGGTAAATTGGAGTGTCCAAGTAACGTTAATGTACCCAATAGTCCATTCAGCGGTGTTCTAATCTCATGACTCATAGTGGCTAAAAACAGTGATTTAGCTTGGTTAGCTTGCTCTGCCATGTCTCGAGCTAGTACATGACCTTTTGCTTCTCGATCTAACTGCACATTAGCCTCTGCCAACTCTAATGTTCGCGCCTCGACTTTCGCTTCCAAGGCTTGCTTATGCTCATATAACTCTTCTGCAGTATCACGCAGTTCTGCTTGCAATTTAAGATTGTGTTCAGTCTTTTGCTTAAACGCTTTAATTGCACTCGCCATCGCAGCAAGTTCATCATCGCCTTGGGTATCAATAGTCACTGCAGTGTTACCTAGACTTAACTGCGCTAATGCGTTAGTAGCGGCATTAAGCTTGAGCGCTATGCCCTGATAGATCACCTTATAAATAACGAACGCTATCACTAACAACATAAGTAACCCTGTAAATAACAGGCTCACCTTCGACCAACTCAGTTGGCTTAGGTAATCGCTTCTGGCATTATCGGCCTCTATACGTTGTGTAAGCATGGCGCTATCGACAGCACCATTTAGCGCGTCGAGTTTGTCGGTAAGTGCCTGCAGTTGTAACTCTTGGATTTGGTTTAGTTGAGTATGATGTTTTTGCAGCAAGATACTTTGCGGCAAGGTTTGCAAAATAGTGACCTGTTTTGCAAATGCTTTTGCCCGCACGGGGTCGCGTATAAAGTTAGATAAACTGGTTAAAGAAGCAAAATAGCGGGCACCGGCGTCAGAGCTAGGATCATTAAGACCAGAAATTGATACCCCTAGTTGTGCTAACTGGCTGTCATTTCTAGCTAATGAATTAAACACTGTACTGTCTAACTCTGGTGACTGAAATACCTGTCCCATCAGCGCTATGTTATGCACGATCTTCAGTGCTCGATTGAGTCGCTCTTGAATATCAACATCTTGCTCTATCAAGCTATCAAGTAACTTAGACGTTTGCTCTGTACCCACAGCTTGCGGGTAAGCTAAACTGAGTTTAGACAAAATCCCCGAATCGACAATCGCAAGCTCTGCTAACAATAACTCAGTACTTTGATTTGAGGCCTTCACCAGCGCTTTACCCTGTAACTGCAATTGGTAACCAGCCAAAATGCGCTCGCCAACTTGCTCTCCAAGCAAGGACAGATCGCCAATTATGTCCGATGCGCTTTGCTCAAGGCCTAGATCAAAGTTCACATCGAGGGCTTTAAGTACTTTAATCGCATTTAGCATAGCCGCGCTGTTAATTGACAATTTTCGCCCAATTAACTGCCGCTGCGACTCTTGCTCAGACAGCCCAAGTCGCTTAGCATTTTCGGCGAGGGCGTTACTTGATAACACCAACTGACGAGCAGCCTCAGATGCAGGCAGCGCTCTGTCATAAAGATATTTGTCAGCCTGCTGTACCCAGTGCAGACTTAAGCTTCCAAGAGAGACCAATAGCAGTAACAACAGCGCCAATAAACTGAAGGCCAGCATTAAGCGACCTATTAGGCTCTTTCTTGATAAAGATAATCTGGGTCGCGGCAATAAGGATAATGACAAAGGACTCACTCTTCTACGCTATGCTGTTACAATATCTAACATTAGTATCTAACATTAGCACGAAACAAAGGGATGTTAACTATGGCGAAAGCTTTACTGCAATGGAAAAGTGTACTACTTGCGCTGTCACTCGTCAGCCCATTAGTCAATGCAGCAGTTACCGTGCCTACATGGTCGCTTGAGCAGCGACAGCCCTTTGATCAAACCATTCAGCAAACAACATCAATACAATATACTCCACTTGCTCAAGCCAAAAAGGACTGGCGGATTTGCGTGTTGATGCCGCATTTAAAAGATAGCTACTGGACTGGTATTAACTATGGATTAGTAGAGCAAGCTAAAAAGCTGAACTTACATCTAGCAGTGTTTGAAGCCGGTGGATATTACGCGCTGGACAAACAGTTAACTCAGCTCGACAACTGCATGAAGCACAACTACGATGCGATCTTGCTTGGCGCAGTCCGCCCAGACATACTCGAGCTCTATCGACCACCTATCAACAAACCCATTATCGCCTTAGTCAATCGTTTAGACAGCAAACAAGTTAGCACCCGGATTGGGGTAAACTGGTATCAAATGGGCTTTCAAGCCGGTCAATATATACGTAGTCAAACCATTCAACCAACCCAAGTTGCACTGTTAGCTGGCCCCGATAAACAAGGCGGCAGTGGCTTAGTTGAACAAGGGTTAACCGCTGCGCTGATCGACAGCCAAGTGACGATTTCAGCTGTGCGTCACGCTGACAACAATCGTAATTTGTATCGCGATGAAATTGAGAGTCTCCTAAGCAACCAAACACCACAATATATTCTAGGCAGTGCAGTAGCCATTGAAGCTGCAGTTGCTATTTTAAGGCAGCTGCAACTTGAAGATGATATCAAACTGGTTAGCAGTTACCTCTCACCGGCGATTCTTCGTGGGATCTATCGGGATCGGGTTGAATTTAGTAATGATGACTTAGTCGTTATACAAGGTATGCTCGCCATTGATGTGGCAGTAAAAGAGCTTCAAGGCGCTACAGCCTTTGGTGATATTGGCCCAAAAATTCAGAGCCAGAGTATCGGTAATATTAATAAGCAGGTACTAAAAACCAGCTTAGCTCCGGCTGACTATTACCCCATCTATCGCGTAAACGAGGTCGACTAATTAGCTTTACTATTTACGCTCATCCAACTCTAGCTCTAATCTTTAACCTTGGCGGCAAATAGATAGCCTTCACCATGTACTGTAACAAATAGCTCAGCAGATAATTTATTACGCAACCGTCTGATAATCACATCAATGGTTCTATCATTAACGTCTTGATTACGGTGGCTAGTTTGCTGCATCAGTCGGTCTCGTGACAACACTTGTTGCGGATGCAGTGCAAAAGCGGTGAGCAGTTCAAACTCAGCTTTGGTCAGCTTAATCACCTCTGCGTTACAGCTTAATTGGCGGCTATTCAGCTCCAGAATGTAGTCGTTAAAAGCGATGACATTGTCATTAGGGTCGGCAGCTTCCGCAATTTCGTCTTTCGCTTTTTGTACTAAGGATATACGCCACAGTAAGTTTTTAACCCTAACTAACAGCTCCCTTAACTCGAACGGTTTGGTGACGTAATCATCTGCGCCCATCTCCAAACCAACGATTTTATCGATTGTCTCATCACGGCCAGTCACTAAGATAATCCCAACATCACCACGGCTTCGTAGTTCGCGAGCAAGGCTTAAGCCATCTGTGCCTGGTAGGTTAATATCGAGCATGACCAAATCGATGTGTTGCCGCTCAAACTCATGCCACATCTGCTCACCATCTTGAGCTTCGACGACTTGATAGCCCTCTTTCTCAAAATAGCCTTTTAATCTAGCTCTAATGACAGCTTCATCATCAACAACCAGCACCCTATAGCCCATATATCACCTCTACCAACCGCGACGAAAAACTGTTTCGGTATTTTACTTCACTGTATTAACGCAACATTATATACCCGTTCAACCTCAAGATGCCTGTTTTCAGTGACAATTAACAGAGATTTAACCAAGGCATACACCGCCGTGCTCAGTTACCGAGAATAAATCGTTTCAAAACCCAGCCAACGAGAGTGGATATAGACAGAATGTAGCCGCAAGTCCACATCCCTATTTATCAACCGCCCCTAATATTCCAGCGTTACTTCCAGCTTAGGTAACCCTGATAACAAAAAACCGACTTTATTCAGTCGGTTTCTTGTTATCAGGGTATAGATTAAAAACTCTTACTTAAGCCAAAGACCACACGATCATCAAAGATCTCTGTTTGCGTACCATACACTAGGTGTGACTCATCAACTGAGCTGCCGTGGTAACGCAAATCAAAATTCAACCCTACGTAGCTGGCTTCAACACCTAAGTTCCAATGCGTCCAGCCTTCAGCGCCTTCACCATCAAGATCTTGGTAACCAAATGATCCTGAGACCTTAATTCCATTGTTAAAGTCATAGCTTGGGTGAACGGCATAGTTGACGCCTTGCCAACCCTCTACGCCAAACCAATCGTCAATAGTAGGAGTTACTTCTAAGGTCACATTTGCCTGACCAAACTGCTTTCCAACCTTGACCCATAATTCAGTGTAGTTTGAGTAAGAAGCGCCCGGATAAAGATATGAAAACACCATAACATCGTAAGTCACACCGCTATCACCAAAGCTACCAGCTTTACCAATATAAGGGGCGGTGACGATTTCAAGATTAGGGTCTGCAAACTTAATGTTTGATGCAAAAACACCGGTGTACCAACCATCATCGTTGCCCCAACCTAACGTGCCCTGTACCACGGGAACATCGCCATCCATTGTTTCAGACTCGCCGCGAAAAACGTAGTCAGTAGCAAACTTAACGTTACCACTTAGCTGGCCACCAAATAGCTCATTGTTATCAGCCGCAAGTGCAGTCCCCATTGAAGTTGCGGTTAGGCTTACAAGCATCAAAGCATGTGCAGTTTTCATAATCATCATCCCATTGTGTTATTTGAGACAAATGTTACTCCCAAGTTATTAATAGCTTTGGGAGCAGATATGAACCAATAAACCAACAATATGAAAATATATGAATAGCGAGTTACCCAGCCTTTTGTAGTAGCAATCCTTTCAACTCTTCAATCTGCTGTTTTAGCTCAGCAACGTCGGCCGCACTGGCGGGTTGCTCACTTGCAGGTATGTCAGTATTAGCTTCATCTTCAGCACGCATTGCCGCTGTTTCTTGGGTCATGACATCAAGTACTGCACCTACCATCATGTTTAAAAATACAAAAGCGGTCAGAAAAATAAAGCTCAAATAATAGAGCCAGCTCAATGGGTAAACCGCCATAGTTTCGTACATCACCGAGGTCCATGACTCAAAGGTCGATACCCTAAACAGCGTTAACATTGCCACGGAGACATCGCCCCATAAAAAATCATTAATATCGGCAAATAACATGCTGCCAATCGCGCCGTAGATATAGAAAATGACAAACATTAGCAGCGCGATATACCCCATTCTCGGTATCGCTTTTAGCAGTGCGTTTACCAGCATTCTCAACTCTGGGATCATCGATACCAATCGTAATACCCTGAAAATACGCAGCAACCTTGCCAGTAAAATTGCCGAGCCACCAGCAGGAATTAAACTACCAATGACAATGATGGTGTCGAAAATATTCCAACCACTACTGAAGAAGCGCTTCGGACCATCGCTTGCGAGAAATCGAATAACAATCTCAACCGCAAAAAAGACAGTGATACCAAGATCAAGCAGCACTAGGCTCTTTTCCATCCAACCAGGCAGATGATAAGTATGTGCCCCAATTGAAAGGGCTGAAACAATGATGACAAAAATAACAAAGCCTTGAAAAACCTTGCTGTTATCGATGAGTTTTAATTTCGATTGTAGAGCTGAGACATTGGCGAGCACTTACGGTTCCTCGAGTTAAACGGAGATAGTTCTAAAAAAGAGCGTCATTATCCCCAATAAAGTGAGGATCGCGAAGTTTAAATAGTAATACTTAATTTTGTATTAATTTAGTCAGCCAGAAAATGTCTTTCGCCATTGGGTTGGAGAGACACTAAATGCCTGCTTAAAATGCTTGCGGTAGACACTTTGTGAGCCGAAACCAGACTGCTCTGCGACCAATGCTATTGAGGTAGAAGAGGTTTCCAGCAAAGTCTGGCTTAACTTTAACCTTTGATTGAGCAACCATTCGCCAAAAGTACAACCATATATTGCTTTAAAATGACGGGTAAAGGTACGCCTACTCATGGCACAGCGTGCAGCGACTTCATCAATCTTAATCGGCAGATTAAGCTGTTGCTCAACCAGCTCCATCACCTTAGAGAAACTCGTCTCGCCAAGCGGCTTATCAGGTATAGGCAGTGGAATATATTGCTGCTGCCCACCAGAGCGAAATGGCGCTGTCACCATTTTCCTTGCCAGATCAGCTGCAACCTCATTACCAACAAAACGCCGTAATAGATGCAAGCAACAGTCGAGGGCTGCCGCGATGCCCGCAGAGGTGACGATTTGTTCATGCTCAATAAATAGTGGTTCACTGTCGAATAGAACTTCAGGAAATCGACTTTTAAATGCTTGGCTGTAAGCCCAGTGTGTTGTGGCAGCTTGGCCGTTCAGTAAACCTGTCTCGGCGAGCACAAATGCCCCTAAACATAAGCCAACCAGTAAGGCGCCTCTTCGATGTGCCTCGACTAGAGCTTTGAGTAAATGAGCCGGAGCCGACGGTACATCACTAGGCCAACTGGGGACAATGACAATATCAGCGCAACTTAACGCTTCAAGCTGCTCCTTGGTTTGCAAGGTAAAGCCACTGCTATTTTTGAGTGGCTTGCTACTGATGCTGCAGATGCTCACATCGAACGGCTGGTAATCTTCGATGAACATATCCTGAAAAACTAAACAGGGCACAGACAGATGGAATGCACTTATTCCATCAAAAGCGAGTATCGCCATTTTATATTGTTTATGTTTCATTCAATGACCCAATATGAGCGTAAGGTGACCTTTAGGACAGTATTGCACGGATTTCAATTTCCCTATAATTCCCGCTATCAGTTCAGCTATTTTTAAACAGGATAGACTATGAAAATTCATCATCTACGCAACGCGACTTTTGTCATTGAGTCTGGCGAGCACTTTATTCTCATCGACCCTATGTTAGGTGCTAAAGGGAGTATTCCTCCTTTTTCAGTCATGCGCTTTAAAGCAAAGAAAAACCCAACCGTTGAACTACCAAAAAATGCTGCAAGCCTGTTAAATAAAGTCACTCATACTATTTTGACCCATAGCCAGACCTTAGGCTTTAAGCCTCTACAACATTCAGATCATCTAGATGCTGCAGGCGAGCAGTTTCTGGTGAGGCGTGATATTCCGGTCACCACACCTGCAAAAGATAAGGACTATCTAGAGAAATACGCGATTAGGGTCGAAAATGGGGTTGAAGACTGGCAAAGTATCGATTTTCTCGGTGGCAAGATCACTGCTATTCCAGCACAACATGGTCATGGTTGGATCCATAAAGTGATGGCTAACGGCAGTGGATTCTTTGTTGAGTTGCCTAATGAACCTAGTATTTATATTAGCGGCGATACCGTATTAACAGACAATATTAAGCGGGCTTTAGCTGAACTCAAACCAGATATAACCGTGGTCGCGGCGGGCGAGGCGCAGATGGATGTTGGTCAACCTTTGTTGATGTCGAGCAAGGAGGTGTTGGAATTTATTGCCCTATCACCAAATAAGGTCATTGCCAACCATATGGAAGCATTAAACCATTGCCCGACAGATAGGCAAACCTTTAGCCAAGTGCTTAAACGGCATGGTTTAGCAGATAAAGTACTAATACCTGCTGATGGCGAAACATTGATACTTTAACTGTTGATAGAGCAATAAGATTAAGCGAAAGGTTGGACTTAGGTGCAACCTCTTTAAGCGCTTAACACTGACGCTATTTCAGCCTGATGTTTGCTCACCCATGCACTATCAATAGCTCCCCAACTATTTATTCGATAATAACCAGCATTATTGCGTTCCCCCTGCTGTACAAACTCACACTCAATACCGAGATCAATAAACGCGGCTATCGCATCTTGTAAAGTTCTTCTCGGCATATTAGTCAGCTTATGCAGCGACAACAGGTTGTGTTTATCTGTGCTTATTTGATGGGCGATAAAAAGCTTACGGTAAAATGCTATCTGCTGTTTTGAGGCGGTTGCTTGTGGGTTCATTAAGTCTAATCTTCATAACGTTATAACCATTAAACTACTTTATCTGCTGTAAATAACAAGCAGACTTGGTCAATATGTTGCCAAATATGTCTCACGCTGGCAGTTAATTGCTAGATGCTGATATAGTCGATGAAGTTAATGCGTGTAAAATGAGTAATGAAATGGATGATTCACACTTGGAAAATACTAGCTCACCAGTAGAGTCACACAGTCAAGCCGAACAAGCCGATGTTCACAAAGACGGAGAGCATGCCAGTTATGCGTCGCATCATTTAGTCACTCAGGCACAATGGCAAGGGTTTGAAGACGTTAAGCTGCAAAAAATAGATGAACGTTACTACACCCAAGTGCTCTATGAGAGTTTATTTATTGCATTAATTGGCGTTACTGTCGCCTCACTCGCCACCATTTTACCCGGTGTACTGAGCGTAACTTATGTCATCCTCGTCATCACCGCTGTTCTGCTGCTAATGTTTGCCATTGGTTATCTTAGTCATAGACAAGCACAAAAGCTGGGCTATGGTGTATGTGAACATGAATTTTTAATGGAAAAGGGTCTCTGGTGGCATAAACGAACCTCACTGCCCTACTCTAGATTGCAGCATGTCAGTCTGTCTCAGGGACCACTGCAGCGGCACTTTAACCTATTTACCTTAAAGTGTTTTAGCGCTGGTAGCGGCAGTGCCGAAATAGAACTTCCCGGTATAGAACAGCATACCGCCGAGCACTTACGCCAACACTTACTCGCCCAAGCAGCCAAGGCTCACTTAACCGATCCGCAGCAAGCAGATACAGAACTAAACGATGACCAAACAGAAGTGCTTAATAGCGCAGATGAGCTCATAACAGAGCAGTCAGCAACTAAAGAAGACCATCTGCAGCAAGCTAATATAGAGCAAAATGAAAAGCTCACTGAAGTATCAGATAGTAATGATGAACTCGCAACTAAGCTGCCAGCAGTAACAGAGACAGAGGCAGAGGCAGAGGCACGCCATGAGCAATAAATTTGCAGACTGGTCATCACTATCTGCTTGGTCCGTTATTAGCTTCACCCTGTTCGCGATTAAGCAGTTATTGAGCAATGGTTACGCGCTGATCCCATTAGTTTACACCGGTTGGCAACAGGGCTTTAGTAGCCCTTGGGTTATTATTGTGGCGCTGTTAACCCTAGTATTAATCTTCAGTTACAGTGTGCTGCAGTGGCTCAAGTTTAGATTCAAGATTGATGACTGCAAACTGAATATTAAGCACGGCATTATCTTCAAGAAGGTGGATGAGATCCCCTTCAATAAAATTCAAAATATTCGTTTGCAGCAACCTCTTTATTTTCGACCAATGGGGCTCTATAGCCTAGTGGTAGAAACCGCTGGCTCTAAAGGGAATGAAGCGGAACTTTCAGCCCTTGACTACAAAGAAGCGCTAGCGCTGAAAAAGCGTTTGATGACCGAGCAAGAGCAGCAAAGCCCAACCAGTCGCGATGACGTTGGCGCGAGAGCCGCGGAAACTCAACACAATACTGTCGTACGAAAAAGCTTTAAGGAGCTGGTTCTATTCGGGCTGTATCAGAACAACGCTATTTGGTTAGCCGTCATCTTAGGTCCACTATTTGGTCAACTCGATTGGGAGTCGATGGAAAACCTGCAATCCGTGCAAGCTTTCTGGAGTTGGTACAATGCCAATATCGCTATCAGCTTCATTTTGCAAATAACCTTTGCAGTAATAGCATTAACTTTATTCCACTTACTGTTTTCAATTATCTCGATGACATCAGCGGTGTTGAAATACTTTCCCTATCGTTTGAGTCGTAGCGGAAATACTTTACACCGTACTGGTGGGGTTATCGCCAAGCAAAATGATGCTTTAGCGATAAGACGCATTCAGGTGGTTAAGCTCTACCAACCATTAGTCGGTCGGCTCTTTAAGCGTTGGACGGTTTACTTCCAACAAGTAAAAGGTCATGAATTTGAGCAACGTGGCAGCAGTAATATGTTGGTACCAACAATGTCTAGAAGCAACATTGCTGAACTACTACCAAAACTAAAAGGCATTGAGGCAACCTCCACCACACTGCCTAAAGCCTACCAACATATCCACCTAGGCTGGTTCTGGCGGCGTGGTCTACTGCCGCTGCTGGTTCCCGCAATTAATACTTACTTTCATGGTTTAGACATATATACCGAGATCCTATGGATTGCAGCCAGTCTATTTTGTGTTGGGATCTACCTAAGATATCGCCAATATGGGTATGTTATTGAAGGGGATAATCTATGGTTTCACTCGGGGTTACTCGGCCATTCTTGGCAACTTGTCGCCTTGAGTAAAGTTCAGCATGTTGCTATGAGCCAAAGCCCGAATCAAAAGCGCAGTCAGTTAGCCAACCTTGAAATTGGGCTAGCGAGTGGCAGTATTAAACTCCCCTATATATCAGTCATCGATGCCCGTAATATCGCCGAGCGTTCACTTACCCTTGTTCAAAATGACCACAGGAATTGGATTTAATCATGGATAAAATAACGGATAATGTGCCAGTAACACCCGATACTATATTGCATTTTTGGTTCGATGAGATTGAACCAAAACAGTGGTGGGTAAAAGATAGCGAATTGGATACTCTGATAAAAAAGCGTTTTGAAACAGTACTAAAACAAGCCGTTGCTGGAGAGCTTTATCATTGGCGAGCAACACCAGAGGGACGCTTAGCGGAAATTATCGTGTTAGATCAGTTTTCGCGTAATATCTATCGCGATACACCACAATCTTTTGCTGCCGATCCGATAGCTTTAGTGCTGGCACAGGAAGCTGTAGCGCTAAATAGCGATAGCGAACTTAAAGCCAAACAAGTACCGTTTTTATTCATGCCCTACATGCACAGTGAGTCTCTTACCGTCCATGAAATAGCAATGCGATTATTTAGTCGAGAAGCCGCTCAAGGAAATCTTGAGTTTGAGCGCAGGCACAAAGCGATTATCGAACAGTATGGCCGCTACCCGCATCGAAATGCGATTTTAGGTCGCACATCTACAGCTGCAGAATTGGCATTTTTGCAGCAACCTGGGTCAAGCTTTTAGGGTGAACATCGTAAACTTTCGTCACTAACGCTCTAATGAGTCGAGCAAGCTTATTTAACCACTAACACCGGGGTTTTAGCTTTATTTGCTAATGCCTCGGCAATATTAGGATTAAGAAGGTGAGCAATGCCTTGTCGACCATGGCTAGCAACCACGATCATGCCGACTTCCCCCTGCTCTGATTCAGCTAAAATTTCAGTTAACACATCGCCACTACGGATCACGGTTTGTACATTGAGACCATGATTGAGTTCAGCCTGTATATCGAGCTGAATTTTTTGCAAGCTTTCAGTCGCAAATGACGTTATCTGTTGCTCGAGCTCTGCCACTGCTTCAACCGCTAAACCATAGTGATGCTCATTAAATGGCTCGCTCATCACATGTAGCAACCTTAAACTGACGCCATACAAATTTGCCATCTCTACCGCATAACTGAGCGCATGTGACGCGGTTATAGAGAAATCTGTTGGACATAGAATTTGACGAGTACGCATAGCCACTCCTTAACTTGTTTGATTGGACTACTTCACCACTAACACCGGACACGTAGCCCGATTGGCCACCGCTTCTGCAACGTTGGTGGCCAAGAAATGAGATAACCCAGTACGTCCATGGCTAGCAATAACGATCATCCCAGCTTCTGAACATTCCGCTTCTTTAAGGATCTGCTCCGAAGCAACGCCATGACGAATAACGCTCTCTACCGACAAATCACTATTAAGCTCCGCTAACAAGGCATGCATCTGCTCAGCGGCATTATCTTCCATACTCTTAGAAAGCTCCTCTGGAGTCACTGTGAGTATTTGATAGTTCTCGAGTCCTACAGGCTGGTCAATAACATGAACTAAACGTAAACCTACGTGGTAAAGGTTAGCCATCTCAATCGCATATTTTAGTGCATGCGAAGCAGTTTCAGAAAAATCTGTGGGGCATAATATTTGTCGAGTACGCATATCGAATTCCTCCAAACATTGTTTACTTAGGCTTTGCTGTGACCGCAAATCACTTTAGTCATTCGTTCTAACTCATCGCGGACATCAAAGCTGAATCGCTAGCATAAAGACTTTACACATCGCAGCCTATACAGCCACAAACTAACAGCTTAATAGTTTGAGTAAAAAATTATTAACTCGTTCAACTTTAATCTTTTAACCACTTATATGCTTGCTCCCGATCTTCAAAGAACTTAGCGTCATAGGGGGTAAACCAACCCGCAATTTTTGTCATCCACTCCTGAAAGTTACCACTACCGACCACCGCGATTTTTTTAAACTCCCGCCCGTGAGCTAACCCAAGTTTAAGATCATCCCATGCAGCTCTTAACTCCCAACCATCGAGTTCAGTGACATCAGCAATAACATTGATTTCTGGATGTTCAACACCAGCTAAAGCGGACTCAATCATAGGTACCATGTACTGATAATCTTGATGAGTCAGCTTGCCCTTCGCGGTAAAGCTCAAGTGGAACTTGTTATCGAACCGCTCTATCCCCACTGATATTCCATGTGTTTTATCACTCATCTTTATCTCCTTTGTTGATGTATCCACTTCATTCATTTTAGTGCAGTTTAGTTAAGTGAAGTTGATCTTGCTCACAAAACACACTGATATTTGACCTTTACAAAAAAGTGGATTATTATCAGACCGACTAATCAGTCGGTTATTTAAAAAGCACTCTTTGGAGCGATGAAAATGAACATGCCAATTCAACAACAAGCAACACAGACTTTATCAGATATTCTAGTCGCCCAGCGTACTCAGTATCTCGCACAGCCTGCTCCGTCCTACGAGGCTAGAATTGAGCACCTCAAGAGCCTAAAAAAATCGATATTAGCCTATCAAGAGCAACTGGTTCAGGCGTTAAACCGTGATTATGGTAACCGTTCAATTGATGACAGTAATATCTCTGACATCATGCCGTGTATCAACAACATCAATTACAGTCTCAAACACTTGAAAAAGTGGATGAAACCAAGTCGCCGGCATGCAGGCCTATTGCTCGCTCCGGCAAGCATTAAAGTGCAATACCAGCCGCTTGGTGTCGTTGGTATAATCGTGCCTTGGAACTTCCCTATTATGCTATCGGTAGGCCCTCTGATCACCGCATTAGCTGCCGGTAACCGAGCAATGATAAAGCTGTCAGAATTTACCCCAGAGACCAACAAAGTCCTGATTGCCATGCTTGCAAGCATCTATGATCAAAACCATGTTGCCTGCGTTGAAGGCGAAGCTGATGTTGCAGCAGAATTCTCATCGCTACCGTTTGACCATATGCTGTTCACTGGCTCCACTACCGTTGGTCGTCACGTTATGCGCAGTGCAGCGCAAAACCTTACCCCTGTGACCTTAGAGCTTGGTGGTAAATCACCGGTTATCGTAGCCGACGATATTGATATGGATATTGCTGTAGAGCGCATGATCTACGGTAAATGTCTTAACTCCGGCCAGATATGTGTCGCACCCGATTACGTGCTAGTGCCCAAAGAAAAACTCAATGATTTTGTGCAGGCTTATAAAAGAAAGTTTACCAAGATGTATGGCCAAGTCAGTGACAACAAAGACTATGGCAGTATCATCAACCAACGTCAGTTTGACCGTGTAATGCAAGTTCTCGATGATGCTAAAGCAAAAGGTGCAACCGTAGTAAGTGCCAATGACGAAGCCATTAATACCGATAAACGTAAAGTCCCGACACAGCTCATTACTGGCGCGACTGACGACATGTTGCTGCTGCAAGATGAGATATTTGGTCCATTACTGCCCGTTATCCCATACGGCCAGTTAGATGAAGCCATCGACTACGTAAATCAACGCCCGCGTCCATTAGCACTCTACTTAATGAGCTTTGATAAGGCGACTCAGCAGAAAGTCATGAACCACACTCACTCTGGCGGCGTTTGTATTAATGAAACCGTATTTCATGTTGCCGCGGATGACGCACCATTTGGTGGTATCGGTCCATCAGGAATGGGACACTACCATGGTAAAGAGGGCTTCTTGACCTTCAGTCATGCTAAAACGATTCTCAAGCGTGGCAAGTTCTTTAATACTGGTAAGCTAGTCCACCCTCCTTACGGCGGAGCATTGCAACAATTGCTGACAAAGTTTTTCCTGCGCTAAAGCATTAGGATAATCTCACTGATGAGTAAAATAGATAAAAAACAAGCCATACTAGACACTGCGCTGACACTCTTTGTCAGCCAGGGCTTTTATGCCACATCAACCGCCTCTATCGCCAAAACTGCAGGAGTGGCAACAGGGACGCTATTTCATCATTTCGCTTCAAAAAATGAATTGATGAACTATCTCTTTCTCAATATAAAGCAGGAGCTTGCAACTGAAATACAGTCAAAATCGAGCAACAAGGGAGATCTGCAGTTAAACGCTGAACACCTGTGGAAAGTTGCTATCGATTGGGCGATTGCCAACCCGTTAAAACAGGAGTTCTTTCAGCAATATTCCATGTCACCTTCAATTGCAGTAGAAGTCAGGCAGCAAGCAATGACAGGAATATTGAGCTTTATGGGCGAACTGATCACCCTTGGTCAAAAAACAGGCGTTCTAGCGAATTATCCGCTATCATTGATGCTAGAAGGTTGCCACGGTCAGTATTTGGCCGCGACAAGGTACTTCTTAGACCACCCAGATAAGTGGCAAAGTGAAACACACAAGCAGGCAAGCTTTTCGATGTTTTGGAATGCAATGAAAGCCTAATTGTGGCTATAACAGTAACAAGCTCATGGAAGAGAAA
The DNA here is from genome assembly GCF_041470405.1 of Shewanella sp. 10N.286.45.A1. Classification (NCBI taxonomy): domain Bacteria; kingdom Pseudomonadati; phylum Pseudomonadota; class Gammaproteobacteria; order Alteromonadales; family Shewanellaceae; genus Shewanella; species Shewanella sp. 10N.286.45.A1. The sequence goes on along the minus strand of NZ_JBFRMK010000074.1, from coordinate 23,624 downwards.
AACCTTGTTACCAGTGTTTTAATTTTAGATGTAGAAGTAGAAGTAGCTTAGTTATTCAAGGGAGTGAATTTATGTTAAGAATGAAAACAGAGTGCGAGTGCTGCAAGACCAAGCTAGCGAGAAAAGAGGTCGCTTATATCTGCTCTTTCGAATGCACCTATTGCAAAAGCTGCAGTGAAAAAATGCATTTCACCTGTAACAACTGCCAAGGTGCGTTAGTACTTAGGCCACCTAGGTTAATCGAGCCATTTAAAATCCCAGCAGCGGAGCTCAAAAATACCCTTTTCAGTTAGCTAAGTAATTTTTAACTGTAAAATAATGAAAGGTCAGCAAATGCTGGCCTTTATTGTGTTTAAGAGGATTTAATCAGCATGGGAGGTATCGGCTAAAACATATTTACTTGCGACTTTTACTGAGGTTCTAGAGTCATTTTCTTTAGCTTTCTTACCAATTCAAATATCCCCCAACATCCCAATCCAAGTAGGCTAATCTGTAATGAGTTAATAGCACTGAAACTAAAATCCTCTGAGTACGCAGCCAAACCAATGAGGTAGCCAGCCTGAAAAACCCCAACTGTGGCAAAAGTGATGTAAATTACCAATAAAAAGGGCTTCGATAATCGAGAACGATAAAACATAAAGACTCCTGTCTAAATCCTGTTTAACTTGAAAGTTACTCGCAAGAGAGGGCTATAGGCACAATAAAGCAAACAAATATTTACCCTTCAAAAGACTTAGCAAGCTTGACTCGCCACATACTATATCCAAATAGAATCCCTGCTATAGGAAAAATGATCAATGAGGATATAAGCCCATCAAAAAACGACATGTCTCCCATAATCATCTGAATTAACTGCACGATCACTGCGGTGGAAACTCCCCAACCGAGCACGCCAACCAGCAACACAAATCGAACCATATCGTATTTTCCTGCACTCAAACTCATCATTCCTCCTTGATGATTGCTCACGAAAAGGAGCAACTAACTAAAAATAACACCACTCAACGCTTACACTATAGTGACTCTTTCTCAAGTTCAGTTTGCATCTCTTCACTGGTTAACACCCCACCGCCTAATGCACGGTACAGAGTAATCATTGACAACAGTCGGTCACGTTTTACCAGGCTTAACGTCAACTCAGCACTAAACAAACTACGCTGGGCATCCATCAAATCTAATGAACTAGACACGCCATTACGGTAACGCAGCATGGCTAAGCGCGTATATTCTGTTGATGCTTCAACCAACTCTTGCTGCGCTTCAATGGCTAACTCTGAACGCCTAAAACTGTTCATTGCATCATTAACTTCAAAATAGGCTGCAAGCACAGTACTCCTGTATTTGAGCATCGCCTGTTTTGCTTCCTCTTGCGCAATATCATATTGCGCCGAAATCTTACCAGAGTTGAATATTGGCGCTGTTATACCACCGAGTAGTGACCACGTTACCCCTTCACTATCAAAAATATCACTCAGATTTGAAGACTCTGAACCATAGCTACCACTGATGGTGAATTTTGGGAAAAAAGCGGTCTTAGCGACTCCAACATTGGCGTTGGCAGCAATAAGAGCTTGCTCTGCTGTTTTAACATCAGGACGTTGCGATAGCATTTGAGAAGGTATACCCACTGCAAATGAGTCTGGGAACAACGCACCTTCAGCTTTTAACTGCGCTTCGGTTTTAGGTGTTAATGGATACTTAAACTCTCCCAATAAGATCCGTAACTGGTTAGCCTTTTCACTGCGTTCATAATCGAGATCAGGCAATGTGACTTTGGCACTTTGATACTCCACTTCAGCTTGCCTGACTTGCAAACCGGATATCACGCCATTTTGCTTACGTAACCTTGCAAGATCTCGCTCCTTTTTACGCAGTGCAGCGGTATTAAGTGAAATTTGGTAACGCTGCTCAATATCAAGCCATTCATAGTAACGACCAGCCACATCACTAATAAGACTGATAGTGGCTAGATTCAGTGCCTCTTGAGATGAGATAAAGTTAGCAAATTCAGCTTCACTACGGCGACGATTCGCTCCCCAAAGATCGAGTTCCCATGAAACCGTACCAGCAACGGAAAAAGTATCTTCTTCCACGGGATTGGTACTGGTTAATGCGCTATCTAGCGCCCGCTCACCACTGCCCTTGAGTCCAACCACCGGATATAACTCAGCATCAGTTACTGTAACCCCGGCCCTAGCAGCCAATAATCTTGAACGAACGCCCTCCAAATCAAGGTTTTGATCAAGGGCATGTTCAATTAGACGCTGTAACTCTGGGTCGAGGTAAAACTCACGCCAGTGTTTAAGCCCGACATTCTGCCCATCGGTTTGCTGTAACTCATCAAGATATTGTTGCGGTATATCCAGCTCAGGCCTTTGATAGTCAGGCCCCATAGCGCAAGCAGAAAGCAATAACATGCTTGATGCCATGCTAAGTGCAATGCCTTTGGGCTTGAAGGTTTTTAAGTAAGACCAAGGTGAGCCCGAGGTTATCGCCTTTTGCTGCTGATAGTTTATTGATTTAGGCATGAGTCGACACCTCCGCGGTAGCAGATTTACCGCTAATCTTACTGCGAACCCAGCCAGCCGTCGTCACGAAAAATAGCGGCACCAACACTATGCCAATGGTGGTTGCGAAGATCATCCCGCATAAAATTGGAATGGAGATACTTTGCCGACTTACGGCGCCAGGGCCAACCGACAGCACTAATGGCAATACGCCCAAAATGAATGCCAAAGAGGTCATTAGAATGGGTCTAAAGCGCATATTGGCAGCTTCCAGGGCAGCGTCTAAACGGCTCTTACCTTCTTGATGTAACTGGTTGGCAAACTCAACAATCAAAATTGAGTTCTTAGCCGCCATACCGATAAGTGCGATAAAGGCAACTTGGAAAAACAGATTACTTTCCATACCACTGATAAGCGTGCCCAATGAGGCACCTAACATCGCAATAGGAGCAATCAGCAGTACTGCGATGGGTAAAGTCCAACTCTCATAGAGCGCAGCCAAAAATAGAAATACAAACAGCATAGCCAGTGTCACTGCTATCGCGGTTTGGTTAGCAGATTGCACCTCTTGATAGGTGATCCCCGTCCACTCGTAACTAAATTCATCAGGGAGCATAGGTTTAGCAACTCGCTCGATTGCTTTAATCACATCACCTGAAGCGTAACCTTTTGCAGGCGATGCATTAATCGACGCACTAGTGAACATATTATAATGAGTAACAGCAGCCGGACCGACGGAGTAGTCGTACTTAGCCAACACACCAATAGGTACCATCGCTCCCGATGAAGAGCGAACATGGTAGTCCTCAATCTGCTCAGGGTATTGCCGGAACTGCTCCTCAGCTTGCACTTTTACCCGGTAGACCCGACCGAAGAGGTTGAAATCATTCACCGTCGATGAATCAGTAAAGGTTTTAATCGTGCCATAGATATCAGACACCTTAACCCCAATTGCCATCGCTTTAGCTTCATCAACGCTCAAATGCAGTTGTGGGATTGCGGTCTGTAAAGACAGTCCTGCGGTAGCGATCTCAGGTTGTAGCTTTAGTGCCTCCACCAGATCATCAGCCGTTTCCATCAGCCCCTTAAAATTACTACCTGATGTATCTTGCAGTTCCATTTCCACCCCAGAGCCATTACCTAGTCCAGGGACAGCTGAAGGTAAGTAGATTTTAAACTCCGCCTCTAGTACATCATGTAGCTCATGCCTAATATCATCCATCACATTTTGCACTGTAGCGTCACTATCAGCACGAATAGACCAAGGTTTAAGAATAACCTCAAATTGCCCGTTAGCTTGGTTAGAACCTGAACGTCGATTCTCGCCAGCAAGTGTAAAGGAGTATTCAATGGCAGGGTGAGCCAACACTATCGCCTCGGCTTTTTTGAGCACATCTTGCGAGCGATTAACCGTTGCGCCATTAGGCAATGACATATCGATAAAGAATCGGCCTTGATCTTCATCAGGCATAAAGCTCGACGGTAAAGAGCTCATGATCAGATACACGCCGCCCACCATCAGTGCAAACATCAAGTAACTGCGCTTAGCATGCTTATTGGTTAACACTACCAAACCAACATACTTGGCTGTAGCAGTATCTAAATGATCATTCATCCATTTAAAGAACCCGGAGGTCGCTTTGTCGCCTGGCTTAAGCAATAAGGCGCACAATGCCGGAGAAAGAGTCAAAGCGACAACGGTAGAGATGAGCACTGCAACAGTAATAGCCACAGCAAATTCTCGGTACATGATGCCGGTGATGCCAGATAAGAAAGAGACAGGTACAAATACCGCCGCAAGCACCAAACTGGTTGCAATGAGGGCGCCAGAAAGCTCTTTCATCGCCACTTTAGTTGCCTCAGCAGGGCTTAAGCCTTTTTCGTGCATTAACCTTTCAACATTTTCTACCACCACAATCGCATCATCAACAACGATACCAATGGCTAACACCAGTGCTAATAAACTGACGGTGTTAATGGTAAAGCCAAAAGCAAGCATTGCCGCAAGCGTACCGATTAATGAAACGGGCACAGCAATGGCCGGAATTAAGGTGGCACGAAGGTTTTGCAGAAACAAAAACACCACTAAGATAACCAGTATCAACGCTTCTATGAGCGTTTTCACGACCTCTTCAATGGAGTTTTCGATAAACACAGAGGCATCAAAAAAGACTTCCCAATTCATCCCTTGGGGGAACTTTTGCGACAGCTTTGCCATCTCTGCTTTAACTTTTTTAGTTACTTCTAGCGCGTTGGCACCAGGCAATAGGTACACTTGTAAAATAGTGGCATTATTGCCATTCAGCTGAGATTGCAAAGTGTACGCTGATGAACCCAGCTCAATGTTGGCTATATCACGCAGTCGTATGATTGAACCATCGGAGTTGGCTCGCACAATAATTTCATTAAATTGCGGCACACTACTCATCCGCCCGGCCGCCGTTATAGGCAATGTCATGCTTAGCGTGTCTGCATTAGGCTGCGAGCCGATACTACCAGCGGGAGACTCCTTATTTTGAGCCTTAATCGCATCAATAACATCTGTTGTTGTTAATCCATAGCCCGTCATCGTGTCGGGGTTAAGCCACACTCGCATGGAATAACTGCGCGAGCCAGTGTTACGGACACGGCCAACCCCAGGAATACGCTTTAACGCCGATTCAATATTGATGGTGGCATAGTTACTTAGGTAAATTTCATCATAGCGCTCATCTTCAGAGGTGAGTGCCAGCTTAAGTAACTCAACCGAGGCCTCTTTGGAAACAGATACCCCTTCGGTTTGCACATCAATAGGTAAACTGCCCGTTGCTTGTTGGGTAGAGTTTTGTGCATCTACCGCCGCAAGATCTGGATTGGTCCCGACATCAAAAGTAATGGTGACATTGGAGCTACCAGAGTTAGTGCTCTTGGAGCTCATGTAGATCATATTTGGCAGGCCATTAAGCTCTTGCTCTAATGGCGTCGCTACTGATTCAGCTGCAGTTGTTGACGTTGCCCCTGGGTAAGATGCTGATATTTTTACCTGCGGCGGGGTAATGTAAGGATATTGATCAATGGGCAATTGAAACATGGCGATCAGCCCTAACAGCACAATGACTATCGAGATGACACTGGCAAAAACCGGACGATTAACAAAATACTGTGCCATTAGTTGTCCTCCTGTTCCTGCTCAAGCTCTTGCTGTTTCAATGCTTGCTCTTTTTGTTTCAGATCCTCTTTCTGATAGTACTGCTCTGCTGTTAATGGCTCAGCAAGCTGCCCATGGCGCACACGGTGCATACCTTCAACAATCACTTGCTCGCCAGCTTTTAATCCGCTTTGAACCACCACGCCCATCTCAATTTGATGTTTAACCACAATAAAGCGACGCTCAACTTTATTGTTAGGCAGTACCACCATTACATAAACCCCACCCTGCTCGACTTGAGTGGCTTTGTTAGGGATCACTATCGCATCATCAACTTCACTGAGTTTGATCCTTACATTGGTATATTGACCAGGAAGTAGCTCTTTATCTGGGTTAGGGAGTTCCGCCCTTACCTGAAAGGTTCCCGTTTCAGGATTTACCGATGGATCAGTAAAGCCAACATCACCCAAATATCGATACTCGCTGTTATCGGGTAAAGTGATGGTGACGAAGCCTTCAACCGCCTTCCCCTCTGACTCCGCGACTTGTTGTTCTTTATAACTGGTCATACGGCGACGAGCATTAAGGTAATCCAGCGCCGACATGTTGAAAGTGACATAGATAGGGTCAACTTGCTTAACTCGGGTTAATAATGATTGACCGCTGCTCCCAACAAGCGCGCCGATATCAACTTCTGAGCGGCTCACTAAGCCACTAATTGGTGATTTAATCTCGGTATAACTGAGTTCAAGCTTTGCCTCTTCAAGCTGTGCTTTGCTGGCTGCGACACTAGATTTGGCTTGGGATAGTACCGAAAGAGCATTGTCGAAATCCAACTGGCTGGCCGCATCCTGCTCATACAATGGTTTTAAACGCTCGACATCGCGTTGTGCTTTTTCAAGTGCCGATTGCTGCGATTCAACATTAGCGCTTAAGCGATTAACCACCGCGACATAGGGGCGGTTATCGATACGATACAACAGCGCCCCCGCTTTAACGGCGCTACCTTCAATAAAGCTCTTGTTTTCAACAAAACCGTCAACCCGAGCCCGTACTTCAACATCCAGTGAGGCTTTAGTGACACCGACATAATTGCCATACAAGGGCACGGTTGCAGTAGCGACCTTTTCAACGACAACCAATTTAGGAGTAATTTTAATTGATTCTTTTTCGCACGCGCTAATGAGTGCCATAGATGAAAACAACAGTGCTAATTTAAATGCGGTGCAGTTAAGGTAGTTTGGCATAGGTTCGTCCCAGAATCTGTTGCTCGCGCTTAGGTGCTTGCAAATTCAATGAAATGTAACTGAATTTGAAACAGTTATTTTTTTTATATGTGGCTTCAGTGTAGGTTCTATGGGTAGACAACGGCAATAGCTAAGGCGATTTTAATAGCCTTAGCAGGTAAAAAGTATATTCGTTATTGGTGTCGTATTAGTAAGCGGTGCTAACGCTAGCAGCCCGTTAGCTTTAATTGGTCAGCCAGAGAGTTTCATTTAGCGCTGAAGTCGCTACTTAGGTAACCACAACCTGACACACAACCCTTTATCATCGCGGTTTTGCAAACTAATGTGCCCATCATGCGCCTCTATAATTTCGCGGCATAAAGGTAAACCAAGCCCTGTTCCAGACTGTTTGGTAGAGTAAAAGGGGAGCAATGCTTGCCTAAGGACTTCAGCGGGCATGCCTGAACCGTGATCGTTAACTTCAATGTAAACGCCTTTTGTACCATCGGACAAGCTAGAATCGACAATCGACAAGCTGACACTGTCAGCTGCAGCGCCGGATTCATGGGCATTTTTTAACAGGTTCAGTAACACCTGTTCCATCTGTATCAAGTCGAACTCAACCCTAGAGCTTGGCAACTCATTTTCAAGGAAAAATCGATAATGTTGCTGCAGTTGTTCAGTTAATTTATGCCAATCGACCAGGCTCTTTTTGGGCACTGGCAGTTTAGCGAAACGCGCGTAATCAAAGATAAACTGGCTAAGGTGACTGGTTCTATCTTCGATAGTATCAAAAATGAGTTTAAGCTTAGGATCATCAAGATCTTTGGTGATCATTCGCCCTGAGTTGACCATAGAAGCAATAGGCGCCACTGAATTGTTCAGCTCGTGGCTAATAATGCGGATCACCTTTTTCCACACTGCCACTTCTTGGCGATTGAGCTCGCGCGTCATCTGTTTCAGTAAAATAAGGTGGTGAAATTGACCGTTCAACAGGAATTGTCCCCGAGACAAGTGCCATGTTTCAGGCTCTCCATCACCATTTGATTCACTGTCTTTAGCACTTAACGAAAACAAGCCATCTTTAGGGTTTGCAAGTGCAGCGCTTAACTCATCAGCAACCTGCTCAATGAGTACATTAAGCTCAATTCCCTCTATTCTAAGCCCTTGGTTAAACAGGTGCCTTGCAGCATCGTTGGCGTATATAACCCGCTGCTCATCATCTAGCAGCAACATCACATTTGGTGAGCTTTGAATCACCTTATCTAGCAGCAACTCACGTTGATAAATATACTGACGCTCTTTCCTCAATGCTTCGGCTGACTCATTAAACAATACGGCTAGCGCTTGTAGCTGTTTATCGCCACCGACGGGCAAGCTCACGCTAAAATCATTATCTTTAAAATTGAGCAAGCCCACTTCAAGTGCCATTAAGCTAGTTGCTAGATTGCGGGTCAATAGGTAACTCACCGTAATAGCGAAACTGATAGATAACCCAAAAATGATCAGCAGCAACCAACTAAATTGTTTAACAACCGTTTGTGATACTGCCGGCTCTGCAAACCATAGCAATAAGCTCAACGACAACATTAGCCCTACAGCCGTTGCCAGTCCGCTACCAATAATCAATTTTGCACGTAGAGAAATCCCACTCATGCGGCTACTAGGTTTATTTTTCAATGCCATATTTTTCCATGCGTCGATAGAGTGCTTGTCTGCTTAAGCCCAGTGATTTTGCGACCCGTGCAATCACCCCATTATGGCTATCTAACGCCGCTTGAATATTGGCTTTCTCATCAGTCGATGAGTTAACAGCTTGATAATTTCCCTCCACCTGCGCGGCTTGGGGCTTGGGGCTTGCTTGATTGAAACTAAGCTGTTCAACCGTTTGTGAACTAGCTGCAACGTCTAAGTCTATCAGGCCAAAATCATCAGCACTCAAGGTACGACTCTGGGCTAGAATCACTGCACGTTTACAGGCGTTTTCAAGCTCACGTACATTACCCGGCCAATGATGTGCCTCTAGTGTTTGCTGTGTATGTTTACTCAATGAAAATTCAGCGCCGATAAAGTAATTGACCAGCGGGATAACATCATCTTTTCGTTCACTAAGCGCAGGCAACGCCAGTTCAATCACATTAAGCCGATAAAACAGGTCCTCTCGAAAGTGGCCAGCTTGAATATCATTGATCAAATCAGCGTTGGTGGCGCTTATGACTCTAACCTTTACCTTACGAGTTTGATGACTCCCAAGACGCTCAAACTCGCCAGTTTGCAGCACTCGCAGTAGTTTTACTTGGCCAGATAAAGGCAGGTTGCCAATTTCGTCTAAAAATAGCGTACCGCCATCTGCGGCCTCAAAACGACCGATACGCGTTTTGGTCGCGCCAGTAAAGGCTCCCGCTTCTGCGCCAAATAACTCAGCCTCTAGTAACTCCATCGGCAATGCGCCAATATTGACCTTAATAAAGGGTTTATGTTTCAGGTTGGAGTTGGCGTGAATAATGTCTGCCAATTTATCTTTGCCTGCACCATTGGGGCCGGTCACCAGCACAGACACATCACTGCGGGCTATTTGCAAGGCTAAATCAACACAACGCTGCATGGCGCCGCTGTTAAATACAATGCCGCAGAGATCAGCATCTTTTATCGCCGCCATGCGCTGGTTATCGACTCGTGCAAGTTTTGCATTGGCTTTGGTTAAGGTGTGTAGTGAGATCAAGTTACCGATACTGGTGAGTAGCTTAGCATCATCCCAAGGCTTACCCATATAATCGGCAGCCCCCTCTTTAACTAGCTCAACAGCCACTTCAAGCTGAGTCCAAGCCGTTAGCAATACAATCGGTAGCTGTGGCTGCAAGGCTCTTATAGCATAGAACAGCGATACGCCCTCTTCACCCGAGGTGGTGTCTTGGGTAAAATTCATATCCTGTACAACAAGTGCAATATCATGCAGTTGCACTAACTCTAATGCCACTTCAGGTGACAAACAGGTCAGTGTTTGATAGCCATGTAATTCCAGCATCAGCGATAAAGCACTGCATACTGCTTGGTTATCATCAACGATGAGAATCGTTTCCATAGTTTCTTTTTTATAATCTGTGTATAAGGCTTGCCTAAAACTAACCCAAAGAGAAACAGAGATAAAGCGATTAACTTTTCAATCAATAGTTTATCTTAGATCACTTAAATAATTGCAACGGCTTGAAACTGATAATCAAGCCGTTATCCACCGTAAACTGACGATAGATATTAGACGCTACGAGTGGCTATTGCAGGCGAGATTTTTGCCGCTTTACCAGCAGGAAAAATCACCGCCACGGTTGTGAGTACTAAAAGACCTGCGACAGTAACAATGGGGTAGATAAGTTCGAGCTTTGGTAAACTATAAAGCGTCATCAACTGCTGCCCGAGTTGCACAGCAATCAAGCCACCTAACCCGCCACCAATAAGACATATCAAGTAGTTTTCAACTAAGAAGAAACTCACAATATCGCGCTTTTTAGCCCCTAATGCTCGACGGGTGCCTATCTGTTTAGTGCGGCGCTCAATATTAAACATCACCATACCGGCAAGACCAAGCGAAGTAATAAGTAGCAACAATACCACCATCAGCGACAGTACTGACGCCATCAACTCGTGGTTACGATAAACACTAATGCGGTGTTCAGTGATGGTAGTAAAGTCTGTAACTACGCGGTTAGGGTGCTCTTTGTGCAGCGCTGCAGGTATCGCCTCTTTTAGCCCTGCGATTGCAGCTTCATCTGCCCTCACCAAGATTCGATTAAAAGCATAATTGAGCTCGACATTTAATATAACACTGCGATTTAAGTTATCATTATCAACCCAAGCACCTTGTAAACGCTCCACCACACCGATGATTTTCATCGGTTGATCACCAATGTTACCGCGGTACATGACCTGTCCAACCGCAGGTTCATCGCCAAAAGTTTCTTTAGCAAATTCAGCTGATACTATCGCAAGGCTAGCCAGTTCAGGGCCACCGGTGTGCACTTCATCGGGATAGAAGTTACGTCCTTCGATAAGGTTTAGACCTAAGGTCGAGATAAACTGCTCATCGCTATAATAGATAGCCGAATTGGGGCTGTCTTTTCGATCCTCTTCGCTAGTGCCATGTGCAAAGTTTGATGACCAGCCACCACCGCTTAAGGGAGTCATACTGGTTGAAACCGCAGCTTTAACTCCATCGAGCTGACGAATAATGTCGAGGTCGCGTAGGTTTTGAGTGTCAGGCACAATGTTTTCGTCAAAGTTGTAGACGCTAAAATCAAATACCTCTGATTCGGCAATTCCCGATTCACGACTAATTAAGCCGATACGTTCGCTAATAATAAAGCTGGCGTTTGCCACTATGGCTACTGACAAGACAATTTGAATCAGCAGCAATAACGGACCACTTTTATTACGCATCAACATACTGAAAATAGGTTTAATCTGAAACATGCTAAATTCCTTTTCCGTTATTGGCTTTTAAGGTAAATACTTGGGTTAGTACTGCAGATCCGCCAAGCTGGATAAATCCCAGCAATTATGGCTGCAGAGACCGCAATCACTGGCGCGATTAACCACATGCTTTGGTCTAGCTGAGCCAATGACTCGGTTAAGTCAAACTTCGATGCCAATAACGACAACGCAGCCCACGCCCAAGCTAAGCCCAACACTCCGCCACAAAAGCCAATTAATCCCACCTCGACTAGATGCTGAGAGAATATTTGCATTCTGCTCGCACCAATGGCACGCCTAACACCCACTTCCGGTGCTCGTTTCAAAAACTTAGCCAATAACAAGCCGAGCATATTCACTAAACACACCACCAAGAACAATACACTTAAGCCCACCAGCACTTTATTGTCTTCAGGAACCACATTGTTAAACACCATCCAGCTAGCAACATCAGAGACTTCACCTCTGGCTTCAGCATGCTTAAATCGGCCTAACTGCTGCTGTTGATCAACATAGTTGCCCAACCACTGTTTATATTCGCGCTGCATCGTCGGCGTGCTGAGCTCTGTCCAGAACTGTACCCAGTGCATCTCTGAGTTGAGGCGATCGGTATAATTTCTAATGTTCTCGTGACGCCAGCTATTATTGTTACCCCAGCTATTAAACTCTTCAATTGGTGCTAATGAAAAAGGCACAAAAATCTGCTCAGAGTCATTAAAAGCGCCATTGTTAACGTCATAATATTTAGGGCTTGGATTCCAATTTTTTATCACCCCGACCACTTGATATGGTTTGCGATTGAGTATGAGTGTTTTACCGACACTATTGCCGCCACCGAAGACTTTGTTGTTTATATCTTCGTTGATAACCACCTTATAACCACCGTCACGATCAACCTGTTCACTCCAAGGGTTACCGTATAAAAATGGCACATCAAAGATGGCGAAAAAATCGCTATCCGCTACACGAACCCCTTCAAGAATAGGCGAGAAATTAACATCATCAGTTTGCACTGCAAGACCGGTGCGAAACATCGCAGTTTGTCTAACTGGTACTTCACTTTTACGCAGATTCATCGCATCTTGATAAGTGATCTGTTCATTAATATTTTGCCAAGTATCTGGATCTTGACTCATCAATTGCACAGCAAATAGCTGTGATGAACGCTCACCAGCGGGGTTAACAGAGGCCATCTTGTAAATGTTCAGCGTGGTAATGGTGATACCGATACCAATCGAGATAGCCAGTACCATCAACAGCGACAGAAATGGCGTTTTCTTAATGCTGCGCCATGCAAGATCTAAGTAGTAAAAAAACATAGTTATTTTCTCCTACTGTTATGCAACTGATGAAGCAACAGCAACAACTTCTGCAGCCGCTACGTCTGCTACCGATTGCCCTTGTGCCACGCTACCTTGCTCGCCTTGGTACATGGTAAAATCACAGACTTGGCCGTCGACAATTTGAATATTACGCTGCGCACGACGGGCAAGCTCTGCATCGTGAGTCACCATAATAATGGTAGTGCCGGCCTTGTTAATATCTTCTAGTAACTCCATCACTTGACGCGCCATCAAACTATCCAAGTTCCCCGTTGGCTCATCCGCTAATAAGAAACGAGGTTCGCCAGCAAGCGCTCTGGCAATCGCCACGCGCTGTTGCTGTCCACCTGAAAGTTGTGTCGGAAGATGCTTCATTCTTGCGGCTAAACCAACCTGCTCTAACGCTCGCTCAACACGTATTTTACGCTCTTTGGCATTAAAACCACGATAACGCAAAGGCACTTCAACATTCTCAGCTAGATTAAGATCAGGGATTAAGTTAAATCCCTGAAAGATGAAACCAATTTTCTCGTTACGAATCGCAGCGCTCTTATTGTCACTCAAGTTTGAGATGTTGACACCATCAAGGAAAAAGTCGCCATGAGTAAAGCCTTCAAGTAAGCCCGCAATATTCAAAAAAGTGGTTTTTCCCGATCCCGATGGTCCGGTAACCGCGACAAATTCGCCCTCCTCGACATCCAAGTTGAAATCACGTAAAGCGTGCGTTTCGACTAAGTCCGTTTTAAATACCTTGTTGATGTTCTTCATTGATAACATGGTGATTATTCCTTTAATTAAATGGTTTTACCTGTAGAGGTTATTTAAGTAACTGCTCTATTAGACAATTCGAGGCTGTCAGCACTATCTGTTGGATATTGTCACTCGTATCGAGCGCTACATCTGAAATACTGGGCAAGTTCGATGTCGCGTCATTGGTCAGCTCAATCAAATCAAGACCGATAAATATCCACTCTCCAGCGCTATCGGTTGAAACTTGGACTGCTATCACTAACATAAACAATGCTAGGGCAGTCACTAGCTGTGGGCTTCTAAACTTAGTCATATCTAACTCCATTACTTGAACTTTAACGGTTAGCGTACAAGGACTTGATCAGCTTTCTTGAAAGGATCGATGCTCGAGGTCACCCAGACATCGCCAACCTGACCACCTTGAATCACTTCAATGTGACTCATGCTGCGAGCGCCGAGTTGGATAGCGGTTTGAGTGGCAACATCTCCGTCCATGGCATACACCTCTTGGCCGCCGCCACTAGTCACAAATGCACCGCGTTTTACCATCAACACATTAGGGCGATGTTCAAGCAATACTCTGGCTGATAAACGTTGATTCTGGCGTAGATGTAAGCTCTCATTTTGCTCAAAACGCACTCTTGCGGTCACTTCACGGTTACGTACTTCAGGCGAGATAGATGCAAGCTCACCCATCAAGGTGATAGCGCCAAAGCTCAATTCAACAGCCATCCCCAAACCTAACTCGTCAGCGTAAGATTCAGGCACAGCCAGCTCAGCCTCAAAAGCACTTAAATCAACCACGGTTAAAATAGGTTGGCTTTGGCCGATACGCGCTTTTTGCTCAGTTAACCAATTACCGATGATGCCGCCCACAGGTGCTATGATATTCAGCGCAGCAACTTGACGTTCAAGCTCTTTAACCACTAGCGCTTGACGATCAACCTCTAGCGCAGTGTTTTTAAGCTCAAAGGTTAAGGTGTCTTTCATTAGCTGCGCTTCTTGTCCCGCATGAGCAAATAGCAGCTTAGCTTTGTGTAGGTCATCTTTACTCTTTTCAAAATCGATTTTACTAATCAACTTTGACTTAATCAGTTGGTCACCGCGGCGACTTTCGCGATCCGCCGCTTCTAAATCGACTTTAGCCATATCCAAGGTTTGCTGTGCTTTTAGCTGTTGTCTGCGGGCATCAAGGCGAGCACGTTCAAGTGAGCTTTTCATTCCCTCAAGCACAGCCTCTTGCTGCTTAAGGCTGTTAGTCAGTTTATGGCTTTCTATAGTGGCAACAACATCACCGAGTTCAACACGGTCGCCTGGCTTAGCAATCAGCGTCACACTGCCCTGTTCAGGGCTATAAAGCACTGGTGCGTTGGCAGCGACAATCTTACCTGTAGTGGGAATATCACGAATGAGCGTACCGCGCTCTAGTGTGGCAAAGCGCAGCTCAGAACGTTTAATAGAAGTCGTAACGGAATCGCTACCTATGCTTGACCAAACGAGGCCTGAAACCAATAGCGCCGCAATACCCAATATCAAAGGGCGTTTAACCTTGCTCACTTTGCTTGGTTGCTTAATGGTGTCTTGTGCGCTGGTGTCCTGAATCATCTGCTATCCCTACTGTGTCCGCTGACTATAAAACCTGTTCCAATGGTTTTATTAATACAATCAGCGTGCCAATAATACAAAAGCCTTTAATAACAATGGCTAAGATATATTTTATGATAGTCGACAGTTAAAAGTGTCCGCTGCTACTCATTAAAAGTGTCCGCTTCTACTCATTAAAAGTGTCCGCTCATCAATTTAATTGTCCGATAAAATCTACTAGTGTCCGATCTCTCCATACAAGTGTCCGATAAAATCGATTAGTGCGCGATCCCCCATACAAGTGTCCGAACAAACTAATTAATGTCCGACCTATTAGGTTCACAATGAAAAAAGGCTTTAGTAAATGAAACGATAAATTCTCTTTATTCACAAACTGAAACACCCATATTATTATAAAAACACAAAAGTATTATTTTAAATAAAACAAACAAGACATAACAACTAGTAATAAAAAACTACAAAGCAAGCACCTACCTCAACTTGGATATACATAATACCTAGGCAGAAAAACAAAAACCATACTTCCCACTGATAAATGCAATGTAATATCATCTACTGAGCTAAATATATTTATAAGAATAGAGTTCAAGCTCAACTTTACAACTTTATAATTGTAGCTATAGGATAAGCGACCATTCAAAGATGAATGGCTATTACTATTTTAAAAGGAAATAAAATGACTTTATCTCAAAAGCTTTCGCAGCGCCTACAAAATACTAAACAAGTTGACACCCAAATTATTGAAATTAAAGAGGCTCACTTAGATTTGATTAGTGGTGCAGGTGCGCATGGTTCTGCTCATGGTTCAGGTCATGCATCAGGCCATGCTTCAATTGGTCAAAAAGGTCGTAATTAATACTATAGATCACTAAGAGGTGCAGGAATTCCTGCACCTTTACTGTTATATACTACGATTAAAGGATAATAATGAAAATCCCAACCAAAGGAATTGATATAGTTTTAAAAATATCAGAAAGATGCAACTTAGCTTGTACTTACTGTTATTTTTTCTTTCAAGAAATGGACACCTTCAAAGAAAATACAGCTGTCATTAAAATGAAAACAATTGAGCAGCTTGTAGTTTTCATTAATAAAGGTTACGAAGAGCTCGGCATACAATCAATCAATATAGGTTTACATGGCGGGGAACCCCTACTCATTAAAAAAGAACATTTTTCAAATATTTGTAGTACGTTAAGACAAAAAACCTCCCCAGAAGTTCATGTAAACTTAATGTGTCAAACAAACGGAACTTTAGTTGATTCTGAGTGGATCTCAATATTTGAAGAACATCAAGTCAATGTTGGCGTCAGTATTGACGGTCCAAAACATATCAATGACAAATATAGAATAGACCATAACGGGAAAGGTAGTTATGACCAAACAGTTAGGGGCATTAAGCTACTACAGCAAGCTCAAAAATTGAAAAGAATTCCAAGCACAGGCTCACTGTGCGTCGCGAATGTTAAATACAATGGAAAAGAATTGGTCAAGCATATACACGAAGATATCGAGATTGATGATTTTGACCTGTTATTCCCCCGAGAAGGCCACGATAGCGATATAAAAGATCAACAGACTGAGTGGAAAGCCTATTACAAAGATATTATCGATTACTGGCTCAGCAAAAAGGACAATAGCAATCTGAGGATATCCTCTTTAGACAAAATATTTAACGCTCTAATTTCAGAAGCCAGTGCTGAAGTATTAGATGAACAAAAAAGCATGCAGCACAACATTATAAATATAAGCAGTGAAGGCCAAGTCGGAATAGATGATAACATATTATCTCTTGATGCAAACTTATTAGATAAGAGCAGAAATATATTTAATACAAGCATGAAGGATTTTATATCAAGCCCGATTTGGCAAGATTTAATTAAAGCCGTTGATACTAAACCAAAAGGTTGTGATGGTTGTGAATGGTATAGAACATGCCGCTCTGGTGCATTATTCAACAGATACCAAAAAGGCAACGGCTTCGATAATAAAACAGTGTTTTGCGAAACTATGGACTATATCCACATAAGTATCTCAGAAAAGCTAGTACAACATGGCTTAAAGGTTAGCGAGATAGCAAAAATCCTCGATACGCCTCCGAAATTTTTAGCAAAAGACGGAATTAATAATAACGCAATAGCGTAACAAGGATGAATCATGGCTGAATTACAAGCATTTTCTTTTCCACTTGAAGATCCCAACAGAGTCGAACTAGTAGAGTTAATTTCGGCTACACAATTTGTTGCTATAGGAAATAGAATCAACATGCTTCACGAAAAGCTGTTCGACGAAGCCAACCACCAAATACTCGAACTAATAGCAAGTATTGAGTCAGGAGAATTCAATACCACATTCTGGAATAAGGAGTGCGGTAGACAAATGATATGTTTCAGCGGAGGTGACTTTAGTAAGCAACAAACGTTACAGTTGTGCAGTGATTTCTTGAATACTCCGAATTTTGTCACCCATAATAATAAAGGGCGTAGCATAAAGTTAGCGTCGAAAGACATTATAATAGGCGAACTAGACAAGGAATCTTGGGAGGTTTGGACTAATAACCTTCATGAGCAAACCGATTTTGACTGTGAAGATAAAAAAGAGTTGTCCGCTGCTATATCAATTATGCAAACTCATATTAGTGACTATTACTCTTGGGTACACGATGTACTGAATGAAATCATTCCGGTTAAGAGGCCTAATCCAAATACACTGATTAGCGGCTCTATTCGTTATCGATATGGTGCAGTTGAAATTGCTTTTCCTTCTAATAGATTCGAAATTATCGAAATGCTAATTCACGAGTGTTCGCATCAATACTTTAATTTGGCATTCAGTCTTGGCGATATGGTAATGAAAGATGCTCCTGAAATATACTCTCCTCTTAAGGAAAAAAAACGCCCATTGTTCTTTTTACTTACTGGTTACCATGCTTTCGCCAATGTGCTTATGGCTTATGACAGTTTAGAAAGAGCAGGCTTCAGCAAAGAAATTAAAGGTAGGCAAGCAAAGGCATCGGACTATGTACTTGAGTTAGAAGAAGGTCTTTTAGCAAACAAGAAATATCTAACAACGTTAGGCTTGAGTATATTCACCCCTTTATACAAAGCTGTTAACAGGATTGCTGAAGATGAATACGTCTGACATGTTCTTAAAGGAAGCTACAGAACACTATAAACATAGGTTACTTAGCGATCCCTATACCTTACGCTCTGTACCTAGCTACATAGTCTATTTACTACCAATAATCGCTCTTTCTATTATATTTTCTCTAATTTTAGAAATGAAAGTAAGCTCGACTTTAAGCCAGGAATTCATCACTGTTACCGAAAACGAAGTCCAAATAGAACTATCTCATATAAGAAATGAGGTGAGCCGACATACACTATCGGTCAATAGCCTCATCATCGATGATGAAGTAGATTGTGAAAAAAAATCGAAGCAAAGAAAATGCTATAGAGTGCCGAACATAGAAAATAGCAATATTGAAAAACCTGCTGTTGAAGTACTTTATGAAACGAGGTTTATAGATGAGATTATTTAACTCTCTGTTAAGGCTTTTTGTTAGAAATAAACTTCCCATGACTTATCAAACAGAGACTGCCACCTGCGGTCTAGCCTGTTTAGCGATGGTCATGGGTTACTACAATAAAAAAGTGACTATTACTTCAATTCAAGACAATCATCCAGTTTCACTAAAGGGGATAACACTAAAACAAATTGTCTCGATAGCAAATCGATATCGCCTAATTACTAGGCCAATAAAGTGCGGTGTTGGCAGTTTAAAATCCCTTAAAACGCCAACTATTTTACATTGGGATTTTAATCACTTTGTAGTACTTAAAAGTGTACGGAGAGGAAATTTCTTCATTCATGATCCCGATCTAGGCCCTTTGAAATTAAATAGAGAGGAGATGGAAAAACACTTTACTGGTATCGCATTAGAGATTACTCCTGAGGATGAATTCACTCTAGACTCTGAAGGTAACTCCCTAGGCATCAAGTGGATAATTAAAAATACTGTTGGTGTACGCTCTCTTCTGATCAACACAATTTGGCTAACTTTTATTATTGAACTAATAGCCTTATCTAGCCCATTATTCATAAAATACTCGATAGATTTTGGCGTAGAAAGAATTGACGAAAACTTTATACTGGTTATTACAGCAGTTTTCCTGCTTATACTAATATTTAATGTCATATTGAATTTTATGCGCGATTACATAACAGCTCAATTTGGCGTTATATTTAACAAAAACTTCGTTAGAAAATTGTTTTCCCATATGCTTAGCTTACCACTTTCATTTTTTGAAAAAAGAAATACTGGTGAACTAATTGAACGCTACCAATCAACCGAGCATGTTCGAAACCTGCTCACCGGTAATGTTGTTAATATCATTTTAAACGGCTCTATATCTATCGGTATGTCAATTGCCATTTTTTTCATCTCTCCAGTACTAGGTACAATAACTCTAGCAAGCTTTTTGATATATTTCTTATTTCGGCTAGTTGCTGCCGATAAAACAGAAAGAAAGATGAAGGAGAATATTAAAGCAAGAGCACATGAAACTAGTTTAGTGATAGAAACACTAAGAAGCATATCACCTATAAAAACCTTTTCGAAAGAAGAGGATAGGCTAAATATTTGGCTGGGAAGATACTCTAAGCTGATGATGACAGAGATGAGTTTAACCTCATACTTGAACTTTCAAAAGAGCATGGAAATACTCATATTTGGCTTGGATATTTCACTTAGCGTTTATTACGGAACACACCTTGTTATGACAGGTGCACTCTCGCTAGGTACCTTATTTGCATTTTTCATGTATAAAGGACAATTCTCCATAAAAGCTTCATCGTTAACCAGTAGCCTCATTGATCTTAAGTACTTCTCAGTACATCTAGAGCGTTTAGCGGATATTGTATTATCAAAACCTGAAGAATCAAAAGGAAACAAAGTACTAGCTAATACCATAGGAAAAATAGAATTAAAAAACATATATTACTCTTATGCTATCGAGGATGATCTAGTTTTCAATGATCTAAATATGACCGTCAACCAAGGAGAGTTTATTTCCATTGTCGGAAATTCTGGTTCAGGAAAAACAACTCTACTAAAAGTCATATTGGGGTTATATAAACCCGATTCCGGTAGTGTGTTGTTAGACAATGAACAAGCAGAAGATTTAGATATGAGCTGGTACCGGAAACAATTTGGTATTGTTATGCAAGAAGACCAGTTAATCAGCGCTTCAATTGTTGACAACATATCTTTTCAAGACCCTTGGGCAGATTTTGACAAAGTCCAACAAGCAGCTATAAAAAGTAATATTCACGATGAAATAATGAAAATGCCAATGCAGTACAATACAATAATCGGCGACTTGGGCTCGACACTTTCTGGCGGACAAAAGCAGAGGATATTACTTGCTAGAGCTCTATATCAGGATCCTAAGATATTATTTACAGATGAAGCAACTGCAAACTTAGATAGCGAAAATGAAATCACCGTACTCAATGAAATCGAAAAACTTAATCTAACTAGAGTATGCATTGCTCACCGCCCTCAAACCATTATGAGATCCGACCGAGTATTGCTTTTGAAGGATGGTAAAATAACGGAAATATCTAAGGATGCAGCGTTGAATAACTCAGCGCAACTTCAACTGTCATCAGCCGTTTAACATAACCGTATTTCTAAGCGCTTATTCAATGAATAGGCGCTTAATATTCTTGTCTTTATATTGAGAGCAATAGACTTGTATACTCAACTCAAAATGCACCGCTATAAAAATATAACCATATAGGGTTAATATCAATTATTATCAATATCATACACAAACTTAATTTACTAAAAAGCTTGGCAAAACACAGTAAAGCTAGCGATGATAGCAATGAACCAAGATACACTTCTTAGGGTGCCTTTATCTTTCAAATAAAGGATCTGATAAGCCACTCGAGCAGCAACGTGCACAATAGCTGCAACCTCTACCACCATGTTGACATTATTCGTTGCCATCACAGTGAGTGCGGCGATACCGAAAATAAGCAGCGATTCAAATGCATTTTGGTGGCCAGCAACCGCTCTTGCACCATAACCTGTCAGCTTTGATTGCTGTTCACGCGGATGGCTATTGTCGTAGCCTCCAAGTTTTGCCATAGCAATCGCAACCGGCCCTTTTGCCAAATAAGGCAACAACATGGCAATCAATAAGCAGGTAAGTAAAGTGATCATTCAAATTCCTTGGTAAACAATTATTATTTTGGTTCTTAACCATAAAACAACAATTACCTTAGCATGAATATTATTAAAAATAGAGATGAAAGAGATAGCCAGCAACAACAAACAGAACGATTGGCTTTAAAATCAAGCTTAAGCAGATATCTCAGCTTTTTTCATGACAAAAACAACGTGCAAGACCATCATCACATCACTCAAAAAAAACCGTCAAACCTCAACAAAAACCATTAATTTCATTGACATTTATATTGCAAAAACAATAATAGTTAAGATAACTCTAGCAACAATTAAAATGCTTCTATAGCACTTTTGGCTCACTGAACAAATCGAGCTTTTAGGACATAACAGTATATAAAGGATTATAAATGCAGCACTGTACTAGCCCACTATTCATCAGCGATAATTTCTGCCCAGATTGCGGCGATAAAATAGATAACCCTCTAACCATTACCCCTGTAGAACAGTGTATCCCCGATATACTAGATGAATTGAAAACCTACTGCCCAGAGGCAAGCATATATACAGGGTGGGTAGAAAAAACGCATCACTATAAGCGCGTCCATCGCAGTGGTGGTAAAGACAGCCAAACCTTGTACTACTCTTATTGGTTTTTAACCCTCAATAATGAACAAGGTATAGAGAAAACCATCAGCGTTAGCTCAGAAGACAGTTCACTAGATAGTGTCTCAAAAGGTGACATCATCACCTTTTTACAACCCACTGGCTATGTCCTACATTACCAACTTGCCGACAAGAGTGACCGCCAAATAGTGACTCACAATCAAGCTGCCACAGGTGTCGTTTTCCACCGCAATACAGGGCAGGAATCGATTCTTGAACCTGCCTATGAGGTTGATGACTTTTCAAAGTTTGGAACCGTTTTCAGTACACTTTTCCTCGCTGCACTGCTATCAATGCCCGCCGCCTTTGCGGAGTTCTACACGTTCGAAGTAGCAGGTTTTATTACCGCAGCGATTACTGTCATAGGCTCAGTATTTAGAATTAATAGCAAAACCAATAAGTTTGAAACTGAAAGTGCCAGATTACTTGAGATAAAACGCACCGTTAAACGGATCTTAGGGGTATCGATTACCCAAATGGGTTATGACAAACGTGGTCGTGCTACTAATAATGACGATGTTTACTGCATCAATTGTGAGCAATTAGTCGATAGCGCTTATCACTACTGCCATTGTTGCGGTCAGCCTCAAGAGCCAGCTGAGATAGCTCAACCACCTTTATTGACGGAAGTGACTACAAATGGCGATACAGCAATAGCTAATGATAGTGAATTATCACAGCAGTCTCATGCACTGGCAGCCACAGCAGGGAAGGTAACACCTATAAGTAAAGCTGCAGGAAAGCGTATGACGCGTCGAGACAAGATCCGCCAAGTCTGCGAATCATTTATAGGTTATGACAGCCATTCATTTGAAAATAAGCATATTTTTGCTAAGAACTACCCCTGCACAATTTCCACCTCATCTTCTATCGTGCAAGTGACCGATAAAGAGGTAGAAACCAGTGTTAACGATAGTACCAACACCTACACCAGCACCACTCGCACCGACTATACCAATCGCTATGGTTCAACGGTACGTTCAGAGTACAGAACCGAGACCACAAGCCACAGGCAAAGAAACTCCAACTTGTATGGCGAGCTCACCATTGAAACACCTGAAGGTAAAATACAAACCTATAAAGCGGCAAGATCGCTACTCTCCACAGCAGATGTAGGCGACTGGATAATGCTAGGTAGCAGCCGCCTAGAAGGAAAAGCTGAGCAGCTAGATTATGATGAGTTTTACTACAACATCAGTAAAGATAACCTTATACAGCCAGAATCTGTCACGCAATGGAGCAGAGTCTCAGCTAAAAGCCAGACCTTTGTATTTCTAATGTTTGCTTTAGCGATTGCTTGCAGCGTTTATTTTAATGAGTTAGTGGATTTGGCTGCCAACTTCGTCCCCCATGACATATTGAGAAGTATTCTTGGCTTTGCTAATGAACTCTCCATTCCGGCTTACCTTTTACCAATGGGTGTATTTACTGTGTTCTTTATATTTGTCATTTTGCTCGCCAGAGGCTTTAGTAAGGATAGAAAAAGAGATCTGAGTCATTCATTAGCATCTTTAAAGGCTAAGTTGGCAAAATGTCAGCAAGAAAGAGAGTCATTTTTAAAGCTTTAACTTGCTTTCATCCCCAATAAAAATAGCGCCCTTGGGCGTAATGCCGATCAGTTAAGGCCAATATGATCGGTTGACCGATCTTTACAATGCTTCAAAATCCAGTACAGACTCTTCTTTGTACTGGATTTTTTATGGAACTTTCTGAAGCTTTAGCGCGTACCTCTATCAACCGACTTACCGAGTTCGACAGCCTTGG
>NZ_JBFRMK010000073.1:0-62308 GCF_041470405.1 Shewanella sp. 10N.286.45.A1 | reverse complement strand
AATGCAATTGGTATTACACCTTAGTGACAGCTTGCAGAAATTGCAGTTGATTAATGTCACTACAGATGAGTTCATCTCTTTTGATAGTGCGGCGAGTATCGATATACACAGCCAGCCTGATGGATTAATGCAGACCTATATTTGGTCTGATAAGGAAGTCAGTTTAACACTCAGTTATAGCGATAACCGCACCGCCACAGTGATGACTGAGCTAACCAACCTTTCAAATCGTGAATAACAATGGCAGCTCGTGTGGCGAGGCCAACCTTTTGCTAGCCGCCCTGAGCAACCACAGCAATCACTTATAGCAGAGGTAGAAACAACTGATAACCATGTGAGTTGGTATTTTAAACCTGTAATGCAAACTTGGCGTATGCAATTGGCTGATGCACAGTATCAATTGTGGTTTGACCGTGACATGTTGATAAGAGTCAATGCCCAGTCAGGATACTTAGCTATCGCAAAGCCAGTCACGATCCCCGTTCAAAAATCTCATCTATTCAAAAGTGCACAACGTTACTTCCATACTGGCGAAGAGGAAAAAGCCCACGACGCTCCAGATTGGAGCTTGATAACACAACAGCTTGCGGCCAATACGCGCCGTAGGCAGGACAGATTGGATAAGCTAATTGATGGAGGCGACAAAACCGCTCGTCAACTTGCAGCGAAGAGCATGCAAACCATCATACATAACTGGCGCAGTCCAGCAGGTGCACTGCTACATGATGGCATAACCCCTTCAATTACCTACAAGTGGTTTAACGGCGCGTGGGCGTGGGATACCTGGAAACAGGCCGTTGCAGTAGCAAGATTTGAACCTGCATTGGCCAAATTGAACGTACTGGCGATGTTTGATTATCAACTTACTGAGCAAGATGAAGTGCGGCCACAAGATGCTGGCAACCTTCCCTATGCCATTTTCTATAATAAAGATCCACAGCGAGGGGGAGAGGGCGGCAACTGGAACGATCGCAATGGTAAGCCTCCATTAGCTGCTTGGGCGGTGTGGCAGACTTTCCAACAAGATGACGATATTGAATTCATTAAAGCGATGTATCCCGAACTGGTTGCTTACCATCAATGGTGGTATCGCAATCGTGATAATAATGACAATGGTTTAGCGGAGTATGGCGCTAATCTTCACCCCGCTCACATTAATGAAGATGGTTCAGTAAATGTTGAAGCTATTATCGAGGCCGCTGCGTGGGAGTCTGGCATGGATAATGCCCCGAGATTTGATGCGGACACTAGCTTACAGGTTTGGCAAAACCATCAAGCTGGCGAGTTAGTGGGCTACTCTGTATCACAAGAGTCTGTTGACCTGAATGCATATTTGTATGCTGAAAAGCGTTTTTTACAACAGATGGCTGAAGTACTTGAGCGTAATGCTGATATCCAAAAGTGGGATGTTGAGGCAGAGCGGCTAGCCAAGCAGATCCAAATGCAAATGTATGATCCAGAGTCGGGCTTCTTCTATGATATTCGCTATAGTGCGACAGGCAGCGAGCTGATGATCGATAAGGGTAAAGGCGTTGAAGGCTGGTTGCTATTATGGGCGGGTGTAGCTTCTAAAGCACAAGCTAAAATCATGGTTGAGCGACATCTCACTGCTAATGAGTTTGGCAGTAAAACTCCATTCCCAACCGTTAGTGTTGATAGTCCTAATTTTGCCGCAGCGCAATACTGGCGAGGTCCCGTTTGGTTAGAACAATCACTGTTTGTTTTACAAGGTCTTGCACGCTACGGCTATCACGAGCAGGCGCATTCATTAGTATTGCAATTAGTCACAGAGGGAGAGGGTATTATTGGTCAAAGCCCTAGCCGAGAAAACTATAACCCAATCACGGGCGAAGGCCTGCATTGCACTAATTTCAGTTGGTCAGCAACGGTACTATTACTGATCTATGACACTTGGTTGAAGCAAACGCAATAGTATTATAGAGACCGTTGATGAGCATGGGGCTAATGTTCACTTATTGATAAACCATGGTTATACCTGAGTGGTTAATCCATTTGCGCAATACAAGCGTGTAGCAATCTATTAACCATTTTTCGCTTTATTTTGGGTAGCTGTTCTATGTTGCAAACCTTTAATGGCATAAGATGTGGCGAAATAGATAAATAAAGTTGAAAACTATTTCGCAACAATGCGGTCTGATTGTTGATGAAGGGTTAACTTTTGTCTTTATTGCGTTGGCCATGCAGTTAGAAATATCATCAAATGGAGTCGATAACATGAAAGTTTTAGTCCGAAAAAGTGTCATTATTAGCTTTCTCGTTAGTAGCTTCTTTATGATGAATATCGCTTTCGCTGCGCCGTTGAATAGTATAACGGCTGATGCCAATATCGTTGATAAAGAGCGAGTGCTCTATTGGCTTATCAAACGAGGTGAGGTTGCTAGTAACGCCTCTAATGCAGAAAAAGAACAGGCTGTTGAAGCGTTTATTGCTCGCTCGAAAGGGCCTAAAAGGATATCCCTTCAAGAAGCTAGTTTTGAGGCTGCACGTGCTACAAAGGATAAACAAACTAATAAATTTGTCAGTTTTGCCGCACCGCAAGCACAATCGATTACTAATAAAACGGTCAAGGTATTAGCTGTCCTCGTTGATTTCCCCGATCTCCCCCATGATGATAACGGCCTGAGTAGTAGTGATACCTCTATGTATTACAGCTCTTATCCCGCAGAGCATTATAAAAATTTGTTGTTCTCGACTAACGGTTACGCTGGACCGTCTGGGCAAACGCTGATGACGGGATATGAATACTATCAAGCTGAATCCGGTGGGAGTTTCTTTTTTACAGGCGATGTCAAAGGTTGGTATCGCGCTGCGAATAACGCTGCGACTTACGGCGGTAATGACAGTACTGACAATGATATTGGCGCGCTTGATTTAGTGAAAGAGGCTTTAAGTGCAGCTGTGGCGCAGATGAGTAGTAGCGAACTGGCAACTTATGACATTGAAGATCCCTATGATATCAATGGTAACGGCAACTTTGATGAACCAGATGGCGCAATTGATCATGTGATGATATTCCACTCAAGTATTGGTGAGGAGACTGGCGGTGGCATGCTAGGTGCCGATGCCATTTGGTCCCATCGTGCATCTATTAACCCTTATACCATCCCTGGCAGTAGCATGATGCTGAGTAGTTATACTATTCAACCCATAGACGCAACATTGGGTGTATGTGTCCATGAGTTTGGTCATGATCTTGGGTTGCCAGACGAATACGATATTAGCGGTGAAGGCAAGGGTTCGCTTGTGGGCTTATGGTCTGTGATGGCTTCTGGTAGCTGGGGCGGGGCGATAAGAGGCACTGAGCCTACCGGGTTTAGTCCCTATGCGCGTTCGTACTTACAAGAGCGATATCAAGGTAATTGGGTCTCAGAGCAAAAAGTACAACTCAGTACATTAGATTCAAGCGGGCTGGATGTGGCGCTAGTTGAAGCGGTAAATCATGAGCAGGTCAACCAGATCTCTATGGCTGTTCCAGCTGCGCCATTAGCATTCACACCGCCCTACAACGGCGAGTATCAATTCTATTCAGAACAGGGCGACATGATCAATCATGCAATGTCATTTGATGTGGTTCTGCCGGCGGTAACCCCGTTAACATTGCTGATGAAGGCGCATTGGAATATAGAGCTTGATTATGACTATGCTCAGGTAATGGTTGATGGTACTGCATTGGCTGGTAATTACACCAAAGCAAGTAATCCGCAAAACTCCGCACGCAATATTATTACTGGAAAGTCGAGTACTCTCGCGGCGGCAGAGGGGAGTGAGGGCTGGGTTGAGTTGGAATATGACCTTAGTCCATATGCAGGTCGCACTGTGCGACTATCTATCAACTACGTGACCGATCAGGCGGTTGGTGATTATGGCATTGTGATTGACGATATCACCATTAATCAGGCTGAGACTCAAGTGCTGTTTGACGGCGCTGAAAATGCTACAGACACAGTATATGCAGGTTTTTTACGTGTTACTGATACTCGACCCGGTAAAGATCGCCGTTACATCGTGCAGTTACGAAGTCAGCAGGGGGTAGATAAAGGTTTACTCAGCCAGCGCTACGATCCGGGCGTATTACTCTGGTTTGAAAATGAAGATTACAACAGTAATGAAGTTAGCAAGCATGCAGGCTATAGCTTAATTGGCGTGGTGGATGCTGACCAAAACTTAATTGGTAGTTTAGCCACTGAAGTGCAAGTGCGTGATGCGGCATTTAGTTTGTTTAATCAGTCTTTCTATAGATCTGGAACGGTAGAAGATGAACATTTGTCAGGACATAAGCTGTTTGAAGATTCCACCGATTATTCGGCACCGCTGCAACCTGAATCGGGAATGGTACTGACCGAGCTTGGCATTTCAATGGAAGTGATGGCACAGGCTGAAGATAGCAGCACTGCTATGGTGAAGTTTAGCTACAAAGGTTTGGCTGTTGCACCGGGAGAGCTTAGCGCGACTATTTCTCAAAATCAGCAAGGAGGCCAGGTCACCTTTACCGCAAATGTCAGTGGCCGAGATGGAGATGGAGATTATCAGTATGCATGGGACTTTGGAGTCGACAATGCAGGTAGTACTATAGCAGCGCCAAGTTATACATATGCCAATGCAGGTAGCTACTTAGTGACACTTACTGTTACCGATGGCAACGGCACTGAATTCACTAATAGCACAACGGTTATAGTGCAAGCATCTCTTGACGTTGGGTTCACGTTTACTGTCAGTGATTTATCGGTCGCATTTATCAATACGTCATCTGGTGGAAGCGGCGAACTCAGCTATTTGTGGCAATTTGGCGATGGAGCAACAAGCACAGTTGCATCCCCATCACATAATTATACCGCTGGAAGCTATACCGTGACGCTAACAGTGACTGATGAACAAGGTCAAAGCGGTGTTATGACAGCTGCCATAAACGTTGCCGCTGCTGCGGATACAACCATCCAAAAGAGTAGTTCTGGCTCAGGTGGTGGTAGTTTAGGGATCTTATCGCTATTGCTGTTAAGCGTGTTTGCCGGTTATCGACGCCAGCAAGGTTAACGATTGCAAATAGAGTATATGCCTCAGCACGCAGTTATTGGCCGAGTGCAGTAATGGCTTGCTGAGCTGCTGGTAGAAATATCTCACTGACTATCAGCTGTTCTTGAGCGTGCTCGAAATAACGTCGGCGCCCCCAAAGTTCACCGCTGACATCTTGATCTAAAGATTGAGCGAGTTTAGCTATTTTGCTACAAGCTTCAAAATGTGCGACTTCGATTTTTCCAGGCGTAAACTCATCTTTCGAATAAAGTAATTCCCCGAGCGGTCTGACACCCAGTCCCAAAAAGTCTTGCTGTTTTATTTCCAGTAAGCGGCCAGGGATAAGTGTTCTAGCAAAAATCCAAGGTACGCCATCAAGCACTAATAATACTTCTCGGATCCAGACCTGTTGCTGTGTGGGGTATTCATCGGTCAGTGGTGATAATGTGTCTTCACCAAGCACTTTTACTTCAAACGCTTGGCATTGTGTTTTTAGTTTTTTAGTTAAACTGCCGCTACTTAAAAGCCAGTCTTTAAAAGGTGGAGAGGGCAAGTTGGTCATTTTGTCTGGTGAAATCCACTTAATTGATTCACCATAAGGAAAGCTTAACCTAGTCACAGTCATCTAATTCTCGGTACAATGCTAGAACCGAAGCAGTCTAGCATGCGAATGCCAACTCAGGTAGCCGTTGCTGGCTTGAACTGATGGGACTACTTGATAAGAAAACTGATTGAGAAGCTATCTCATCTTTTGTTGACGACGGAGTCATTTTTCAAATGAGAACATTTATTGCGATATTACTCTTAGGCCTGAGTAGCAGTTTCAGCCTATTTGCTGCAGACGAAAAGCCGCTAGAGGAGTACGCCTATTACGGTTTCGAGCCTGAAATCGTCACTAACTATATATCGAATCGAAACAAGCTAGGCTATGTTAGGCTTAGTGTTGAGTTAATGGTTAAAAAGCCAGAAGACTTGGTTAGTTTAGAAAGGCATGACCCTCTACTACGTGCGGCAATCGTAGAGATCTTAGGTAATCAAACCGAAGACAAGGTGAAATCGCTAACGGGTAAAGAGGAGATTAGGCGCGAATGCTATCAAATGGTCAATCGCCTGTTAGAGCAAGAAACCGGTAAAGAGTTGGTGGTGAACCTGCTGTTTACTAAATATCTGTACGATTAATCTCTGTCTATCCTGCTTGGAAATGCAGGATTCATTGGGAGCTTAATGAGCTTTAATAACAGTATTGATAACAACTAATGCTGACTCCCTTTGTAAGATCAATCACGCAGGTGAAAGCCCAATTATCTACCTCGTTATAGCCAATGTATTGCGCTGAGTGAACATGAATAAAACAGACAGTAATCTGACCTCAAATATCCCAGTTAAAGCGGCAGCAAGGCTAAACAAGGGAATGCACTCTCGTAACCTCCATAATACGGGTTATGATTTTGAAGCACTCATTGGCAGCTATAATGCGCTTAAGTCGTTTGTTAACCCCAATGATTTTGGCAACTTGTCGATAGACTTCTCCTCTCCTAATGCAGTTAAAGCTCTTAATACCGCCTTGCTTAAGTATCATTATGGCGTTGATTACTGGGATATTCCGCAGGGCTTCCTGTGTCCGCCGATACCAGGACGTGCTGATTACATACACCATATTGCAGATCTTTTAGCTGTAAAAAAAGCGTCTAAAAGCCAGATCCCTAAAGGTAACAAAATTAGCGCATTAGATATTGGTACTGGTGCAAACGTCATTTACCCGCTACTTGGAGTCCAATCATATGGGTGGCAATTTGTCGGTAGCGATGTTGATCCTGTATCCATAGATAATGCACAGCAGATATTTGCTCGAAACCCTAAAATAAGTCGAAAATTGAGTTGCCGCTTACAAAGAGATCCACAACATGTATTTAGTGGGATTATCAACCCAGACGATCGTTTTGATGTCACTTTGTGTAATCCACCTTTTCATGCATCGCTTGCCGAAGCCAATGCAGGCACAGCGAGAAAACTGACTAATTTGGCGGCCAACCGTGCCGCTAAATCGGGTCAAAAAGGGGCAACGAAACCAACCAATATAGATACTGCAGTCCTTAACTTTGGCGGCCAGAAAGCAGAACTTTGGTGTGATGGCGGTGAAAGGCAGTTTCTTCATAACATGATTAACGAAAGCCAATTATTTGCTAACCAATGTTTATGGTTCACCACTTTAGTTTCTAAAAAAGAAAATTTACAACCTGCCCAAGCTATGTTGCAGAAACTAAAAGTCCATGAGGTGAGGGTGATTGATATGCACCAAGGCAACAAAATCACCCGCATTTTAGCTTGGACTTTTTTAACGGCAGAGCAGCAGCTGTTATGGCAAAAATACCGTGAGTTGCGTTAGCAGAGCGCCGCAGTCTTCCCAATATTGCAACGGACTGCCAAAATAACTGGCTGAATGATTTCAATTTTTTAAAATCTTATCCTAAACTTATAGCAATATAACTGACTTGAATGGATTATTTGCTTAATGCGTAATACCTGTTATCAATTCAGTGGCATTTTTGTGTTCAATGTATGGGGATTGGCGCGCAACTGGCTCGAAGCGCAGTTATTTTAGTCGTCTGGGTAGCATTATGAACTTCAAGTTGGAAAACTTACTGGTTGAACTAGAGCTGTATTTGCAAAAGGCGGAGGTGAGATCGTCTCGGGCAGAATTAGAGCGCTTGATTAGTGATGACTTTTTGGAGTTTGCCGCTTCAGGATGCAGCTTTGGCAAGCGTGAAGTGTTATCACGCTTGCCAGATGAAAGGGCTCCATTAATTGAAACCAGCCACTTTGAAGTTAGAGAGTTGAGTGAAGGTGTCTGCCAGGTTCTCTATCGTGCTAAATTAAAAAAAGCAGATGAGAACATCACTAGTTTTTCTATGAGAAGCTCAATCTGGCGCAAACATAAAGATGTATGGCAAATGGTATTTCATCAAGGCACTGCTTGTAGACCATTTTGATGTTTTACTTCATCTTTTAGTCGGATGACTTATGCTTGTCCATTCCAAAGAATTTTTCCGCAGTCTGTTAAATCATAACCACCTAATGTTGCAGCTAGTTGCTGTGATTGGGGTTCAGCTAGTAAGTTGAATAACCGCTGCAACTGACGTCTAAAGTAGATCCCTTGCGGCATAACAAAGTCAAAAGACTCCGTCACTAACGGCACAAAGCTCAAGCCACTTTCAAGCGCAACAGACTGACAGCCAAACCCTATGTCAGCGTCATTACGAGCGATGTACCCAGCCAGTTCGCGCTCACTTTGGGCAACTAAACTTGAGTTTAATTGGTCAAATGTTGCTCCCTGCTTCATTAACCATTGCTCTAAATGTTGTTGGCTACCCGCACCTGCTTGTCTTGCTACCCAGCGCCAAGACTGTTGGGATATTTTGTCCAACTCTTGGCAACGATGATGCATATCGGCGCGCATCATTAGCCCTTGTTTACGGGTATAGCCGTGCACCATTACCCATTGTTGATGGTTTGCATATCCCTGCAGTAATGCTGGGTGGCGTACGCCACGCTCTTCAACACTACCCCAATGCAATGTACACACATCGGCATAGCCACGAGACAGCAGATCTAAGCCTAAACGAGAGCCTGTAGAGCTATAGCTGATCAGTTCACTCTTACCAACTTGCGACATCATGCGCGCAACGAGCATGGATAACAGTGGATCATCACTGCCTGTAATGTGCATCCGGTCGGAGAGCATACCACTATGGCAAGAATCCATCACCCAGCGGTCAATCAATATTTTAGGGAACAACCATTTACCGGTGATTTTGGTCGCAGGTAAAATACGGTCATTAGCCATCGAGTAAACTTTTTTCTCATTCAGATCTAAATACTCAGATACCTGTCTGGCACTCATGTAAATAAGTTCTGTAGGCTCAGTCATTTTGAATCCTTGTGGCAAAAAATCGTCTTAGCTTGTTGACGTGAATGACTAAATTGCATCGAATTCAATATTCTCAGCACCGTTATAAACCAAGAAATGACGACCTTTAGCTCGTGCAATCATAGTGATCCCGAGCTTTTGCGCGAGTTCTAGCCCCATTTGGGTTGCGCCGCTACGGGAAAGTAGCACTGGAATGCCCATTTTAGCGACTTTAATTACCATCTCAGAAGTGAGTCTCCCTGTGGTGTAAAACAGCTTGTTGTGGCCAAAATCTTGATTCAACCACATCTCCCCAGCTAGTGTGTCAACGGCATTATGGCGACCCACATCTTCAACGAAGCCTTTGATTTGATCACCTTGGCATAAACCGCAACCATGCACAGCTCCGGCATTTTTATAAGTTTCGTTATAGGCACTGATGTTTTTAAGTAGGCTATAGATCATGCTTTGTTTGATTTGAGGTGTCGGCAGATTTATTTCATCGAGACCTGCCATAAAGCCACCATAAACCGTGCCTTGACCGCAGCCTGAGGTGACGGTTTTTTCTGATAGTTTTTCATCTAAATCATCAGTCTTTTCACTGGTTAAAATCGCAGCTGAGTTAACATCCCAATCGACTATTACTGATTCAAGCTGACTTAAGTCAGATATAAAGCCTTGATTTTTAAGATAACCTAATGATAAAGCTTCGGCCCTAGCCCCTAAGGTCATTAACGTTACGATTGGGCGCCAGTTTAAATAAACAGTTAATGGGCGCTCACAAGCAATAAATTTGTCGACCTGTTCGCCTTTTTCATTGACGGCTTTGACCGCAATAGTTAGCGGTACTTCGGTGTCGGTTTTGATTAAAGTTGGGTTGCTCTTGTTTGCTGTCATAAGACCCGTCATCAGTTAAGGAATTTTAGTTACCGTTATTGGTAAGCAATATCTGTACCTAATTTTAGGGGGATATAAGTTAGCTACAGATCACACTTATGGGGTTGGTGTCGCCCATTTATGTCCTATTGTTGATTGCGTTCTGGACAAAATGTCCTAATCTTTGGTGGGAATAGTTGATCTAGTTCAAATTATTATATTGTTATTGTGTGGCACACATATTGCTTCACTAGAGGAGTATCTATTTAGTTGGACTGCCAACCAGGCAGCCATCTCAGGCAAGACGGAGACTGAATGCAACATACCGAAAGCCAATGGCCAATGTACGTTTCTCTTAAAAAAATTGAGAAGCAAGTCGGAAGATGGACCTCAGTACAGTGGGAAGTTGACCAAATGCTTCCTGCAACCCACGCCGCACCAGAAGGTGCAAAACTTGTCTTGCTTGAGCTGCATAAAGACGAGCGCGGTAGCTACCGTATCAATATCGACATGGATAACGCCATGTTATACATCGTTTGTGACGAAAACCTTGAAGGTGATTGGATCCCTGCAGCTATCTCAGCCGACCAAAATGTCGCTGCGGGTTGCCTAGAGGGTGACACCCCAGTGCTTAATATTCCAATGCCACAAGCTATCGCTTGCTGGATTGAAGCCTTTATTACTCGTCACGGTGAAGTTGAAATTAGAGCTCATCGTCGCCAGAAACATGTGAATCGCCGTAAAAATGAAGGTCCAAGCACTAACCATTTTGCAGGTAACTCATGAGTGGCTTACTGTCGCGCTGGAATCTGCGTCGACAAAAAGTAGAGCAGGAAGCTGAAGCAGAAATAGAAACCCCTGTTACTGTTGAAACACAGGTCGAAGCAGACGAGGCCGTAAAACAGCCAGCTTCAGCAGAAAATACGACTGCTGAAGTTGTTGAATCTGATGAGGCGCAGCTGCTTACTGCAGAGGATTTACCTGATCCGGAAAAAATTGAAGTCGGCGGCAGCTTTGCCAGCTTCATGGGGGCCAATGTTGACCCGGCGGCAAAATCTGCGGCGTTAAAAGCCCTCTGGAAGCAGCCACATTATAGCGAAATCGACGGTTTGCTCGAATACGCACTCGATTACAGTAATCAGCCTAAATTATCTGCGGAAGTGTCGGCTGAACTCGCAAAGAAAGTATTCCGCCATGTTGTTAAAGAAAAAGACGATGAGGAGGAGAACGAAGAAGCTTTGGCACTCGAGTCAGATGAGATGACCAGTACCGAAGAAACTGTTCAAGTTGAAGCTGTTAGCGATACCGAAATGGTATCGGACATTTTGGACGGGGATGATGAGCAACTGTCCCAAAATGAACCAGAACACCATGACGACACTAATAACAAAGTTGTTTAACGTCACTCTAGAGTGTTTTTAATTCCACAAATTTGGTATGTGAATTGCTGTACTTAAGGTAAAGCTGGCGCATTAATTTAGCGCATTATAATAAACAGCGACTCTACGTACAGAAACAGCCAAAGAACTGTTCAGGAACGCAATGTGAGCAATCGTGAAACGCAAGTTGGACTCAAAGAAGTTCGACAACAGGTCCTTGCTGGAACGCAGGTTATCCAAAACCTAATTCCACCGACCGTAAGCTACACCACCGAGGGCAATGTGCTCGTGATCGGGCCAGAAGATTTGGCTCGCTTAGCAGCCGACAAATTGTCCCATATGGGCAAGTGTGCCATTTTGGCTAACGAAGCCATCACTAGCCAAGATGAAGCTCATCTTGAGAAGGTGATGAATGCGGCTGAAGATGTTGAGAGCTTTTACAACAAGCTTATTGAAATCAAAGGCTTTCTCGGCCAGTTCCAGGTTAAAGTCGAAAATGAAGACAGTAATGCTGATTTAAGTGTTGTGGCGATTCGTAAGGCACACTTTGATCTAATCCTCGATTTAAGCATGAGCCCATGCATTAACTTAGAGATGCTACCACCAGGCTACTTTTACGTTGGCCAAGATGAAGCAAAGTTAGCTGATGCCTTAGCGCAACTGCCTGATCTTATTGGTGAGTTCGATAAGCCACGCTATATAAAGGTTAATAGCGAGATCTGTGCTCATAGTCGCAATGGTAACGAAGGCTGTAATCGTTGTTTGAATTTCTGCCCAGCAGATGCGATTGCTAGCGTAGAAAAGAAAATCGAAATCGACCCTTACCTATGTCATGGTGCAGGTAGCTGTACCAACGCTTGTCCTACTGGCGCAATCAGTTATGACCTGCCAACGCCCCAATCGATGCATAACTACCTTAATAAACTGGTGACACGCTTCCGTTCACAAGCGCAAGTAGCTCCAGTGGTGTTATTCCATGACATTGGCAAAGGTGCCGAGCTAATCACTGAGCAATTAGTGGGCGATATCATTCCTGTAGAGTTGGAAGAAATCACGGTTGCTAGTATCGATCATTGGATGTCGTCTCTTGCTTGGGGCGCTCGTCAAATCTTGATCCTGAATACTGACGCAACTGCGCCAACCTTAACCCAGATGCTTAATGGTGAACTAGCATTAGCCAATGACATCCTCGATGAGATGGGTCAGCCGCGCCGCATTAGTTTAATCACCGAAAACCACTTAACAGAAGCGGGTGCAGATGAGCTTGCTGAGTTACTCACCACGAGTGCTAGCTGGCCAGTGATTGTACCGGCAGAATTTAGCGCGACGACTAAGCGTGAAACCATTTTCGCTGCTGTCGACCACCTTAATGAGCAAGCGGCATCAGTCGATACTTGTTTGTCTCAAAGCAATATTCCTTACGGCCGAGTTAGTGTTAATGCTGAGAGCTGCACCTTGTGTATGTCTTGTGTCGCGACTTGTCCTACTGGTGCGTTAACCGACGGTGGTGACCTACCTGCACTACACTTTGTTGAACAAGACTGTGTGCAATGTGGTTTATGCGAAGCGGGTTGTCCTGAAAAAGTGATCAGCTTAACTCCGCAGGTTAATTTTGATAAAGCTGCTCGCCAAGAGCGTCAAACCCTACATGAGGAAGCCCCGTTTGAATGTATTAGTTGCGGCACACCGTTCGCAACCCAATCCATGGTCAAACGGATGATAGAAGTGGTAGGAACCCACAGTGCCTTCAGTGCCAACACTCAGCGTTTAAAAATGTGCGGCGACTGTCGAGTAAAAGACATGTTTGAAGACATTCTTCAAGATCCTGAAAAGCAACTGCGATAAGAGTTTAGCCATGACCGAATTAGTAAGAGAAGTTTCAGAAAATGACCAGCTAAGAGCCGATATTTATCAGTTATTAGCGGCACTATTACGTCGCCAGCCAAGCACCGAGTTATTGCAGTTCTTAGCAGGTTTAGATATTGACGCTAACGATGATAGCGACATGACTAAAGCTTGGGTTGGACTCAAGTTGGCGGCAGAACAGTTCACATCAGAGCAGCTAGAGGATGAGTATTTTAATATTTTCCTCGGTGTCGGTAGCGGTGAAATCCTACCTTACGGTAGCTGGTTCATGACTGGTTCACTGATGGATAAGCCATTAGCTTTATTGCGTAACGACCTTATGCAGCTTGGTTTTGAGCGTGAAGAGGAAGTTAAAGAACCAGAAGATCATGTTGCTGCATTATGCGAAGTGATGGGCACCTTGATTCTAGAGGCGCCGGGTTACCGCCAGCTAGCTTTCTATCAACGCCATATGGGCAGTTGGATAGCTCGTTTTTGTGATGCATTGGCAAAAACCCCAAGTGCGGCGTTTTATGCCACGGTAGCGGAACTTGCAAAAGCCTTTTTTGTTATCGAAGCCAATGAATTTGAACAGTTAAGTTTAAATATTCCAGTTAACTGCCCTGGTAGTGAAGCGGAAAAGATTGAACCAAGCACTAACGAATTAGCTTCATAAGTAATTTGTTGGTGTCAGCAGTATTTACGCCTGTTGAGCAATTAGCTTGGCAGGCGTAGACAAAAACAGGGAGTTATCCCTAACTTAATCGAGTGATGCGTTTAGCTACTTAAACCCATTATCTCAATATCTGTAATCCAAAGGAGACACTATGAAGAAGCAAGCTTCCGACATGGGTCGTCGTCAATTGCTAAAAGCATTGGCTATCGGCAGCGCCGCAGGCGTTGTGGCGACAGCGAGTGGTCAAGCAGTGGCTGCGACACCTGAAGCTGCACCTGCAGCAAAAGGCGATGGCTACCAAGAGTCCGATCATGTTCGTAGTTATTACGCCTCGTTACGCAGTAAATAAGCGTTTCGTAGTCAATAATTAAAGGAGAGTGTGTGATGCGATTAACCCGCAAAACAGACCAAGCAGCTACAAGTTCTAAGGCTGTCTTAGGTTTAAACCGCCGTCAATTCCTCAAGTCTGCGAGCCTCGCGACGGGTGGTATTGCTGCGGCATCAATGCTTGGCGCAGGAATGATGCGTAAAGCAGAAGCAAAAGATGTCCCATACAGCGCGCCAACTGAAGTAAAACGTACTATCTGTTCTCACTGTTCAGTGGGCTGTGGTATTTATGCTGAAGTTCAAAATGGTGTATGGACAGGGCAAGAGCCAGCGTTTGACCATCCATTTAACGCAGGTGGACACTGTGCAAAAGGTGCTGCACTGCGTGAGCACGGCCATGGTGAAAAACGTCTTAAATATCCAATGAAGCTAGAAGGCGGAAAGTGGAAGCGTCTTTCATGGGATCAAGCCATTGAAGAAGTTGGCCAACAAGCGTTAGATATCCGTAAAGAATCAGGTCCAGATTCAGTATTCTTCATGGGTAGCGCAAAGTTCTCTAATGAACAAGCATATATGTATCGCAAATTTGCTGCGATGTGGGGCACGAACAACGTCGACCACTCTGCACGTATTTGTCACTCTACCACTGTAGCCGGTGTTGCAAACACTTGGGGCTATGGTGCGCAAACCAACTCTTTCAACGATATGCGTAACTCTAAAGCCATGCTGTTTATTGGCTCTAACCCTTGTGAAGCTCACCCAGTTGCAATGCAACATATCTTGGAAGGTAAAGAGCGCGGCGCGAAAATTATCGTTGTCGACCCTCGATTCACCCGAACTGCAGCTAAGTCTGACGAGTTCGTGCATATTCGCCCTGGTACCGATATTCCGTTCATTTATGGTCTGTTATGGCACATTTTTGAAAATGGCTGGGAAGATAAAAGTTTCATTGCTGAGCGTGTTTACGGTATGGAACGTATCCGCGAAGAAGTTAAGAAATATGATCCTGCTGAAGTTGAAAATGTTGCAGGTGTTCCGAAAGAGCAGATGTACCGCGTGGCTAAGCTTTTAGCTGAAACCAAACCGGGTACGATTGTTTGGTGTATGGGTGGTACTCAGCATCACGTCGGTAACGCCAACACTCGTTCGTACTGTATCCTTCAGTTAGCCCTGGGTAACATGGGGGTTTCAGGTGGTGGTACTAACATTTTCCGTGGTCACGATAACGTGCAAGGTGCAACTGACTTTGGTCTATTGTTCGATACGCTACCTGGTTACTACGGTCTTAAGACGGGTTCTTGGAAGCACTGGTGTAAAGTTTGGGACTTAGATTATGAGTGGGTTAAGAACCGCTTTGATCAAGAGCAGCGTCTAGGCCAAGACCCAATGACATCAACAGGTATTCCATGTTCACGTTGGCATGATGGTGTACTTGAAGACAAATCTAAGATTGCGCAGAAAGATAACATTCGTATGTCATTCTTCTGGGGCCAATCAGTTAACACTGAAACTCGTGGTCGTGAAGTGCGTGAAGCATTGAACAAGATGGATACAGTGGTTGTTGTGGATCCATTCCCAACAATGGCAGGTGTTATGCACGAGCGCACTGATGGCGTTTACTTACTACCCGCATCCACTCAGTTTGAAACTTACGGTTCTGTGTCAGCGTCTAACCGCTCACTGCAGTGGCGTTCACAAGTTATTGAACCACTATTCGAGTCTAAGCCTGACCATGTGATCATGTACAAGCTAGCGAAGAAATGGGGTATCGAAGGTGAATTCTGTAAGCATATTAAAGTGAATGGCGATGAGCCATTGATTGAAGATATGACCCGTGAATTCAACCGTGGTATGTGGACCATTGGTTACACCGGCCAAAGCCCTGAACGCTTAAAGATGCACCAAGAAAACTGGGGCACTTTCGATATTAAATCGCTTGAAGCACCAGGTGGTCCAGCGCGAGGCGAGACTTACGGGTTGCCTTGGCCTTGTTGGGGCACGCCAGAGATGAAACATCCTGGTTCTCAGATCTTGTACCGTACTGGTCGTGAAGTTAAAAACGGTGGTGGTAACTTCCGTGCACGTTATGGTGTTGAACATAACGGCGTTAACATTCTGGCTGAAGGTTCTTACTCGAAGGGCAGTGAAATCCAAGATGGTTATCCAGAGTTTACTGACAAGATGCTTAAGCAACTTGGCTGGTGGGATGATCTAACTGCTGAAGAGAAAGTGGATGCGGAAGGTAAGAACTGGAAAACTGATGTTTCCGGTGGTATTCAGCGAGTGGCAATTAAGCATGGTTGTATGCCTTACGGTAACGCAAAAGCGCGTTGTATCGTATGGAACTTCCCTGATGATATTCCATTGCATCGTGAGCCACTTTATACGCCGCGTCGTGACTTGGTTGCTAAGTACCCAACGTACGAAGATCGCATGGTTGCACGCCTACCAACCCTTTATAAGTCTATTCAAGATAAAGATTTTGCTAAGGACTTCCCACTAGCAGTGACAACGGGTCGACTGGTTGAGTACGAAGGTGGTGGTGAAGAAACACGTTCTAACCCATGGCTTGCAGAATTACAGCAAGAGATGTTTATCGAGATCAACCCTGCCGATGCAGCGGATCGCGGTCTACGTGATGGTGATGATGTGTTCGTTCATAGCCCTGAAGGGGCAAAAATCACAGTTAAGGCGATGGTAACTCCACGAGTTATCGCTGGTGAGTGTTTCATGCCATACCACTTTGCGGGTGTATTCGAAGGCAAGAGCCTAGAGAAGAACTATCCAGAAGGTACAGTTCCTTACGTTATTGGCGAAGCAGCCAATACTGTAATGACCTACGGTTATGACGTTGTGACTCAGATGCAAGAGACTAAGTCTAGCTTGTGTCAGATCAGCAAAGCCTAATTAACTTGATGAGGAGATAAGCCATTATGGCAGTCATGAAATTCTTATGTGACACCAAACGCTGCATCGAGTGTAACGGTTGTGTCACTGCTTGTAAAAACGAAAACGATGCCGCGCTAGAGTGGGGCATTCAACGTCGTCGCGTAGTTACCATCAATGATGGTGAGCCAGGTGAAGCGTCAATTTCAGTGGCATGTATGCACTGTACTGATGCACCTTGTATGGCAGTCTGTCCAGCAGATTGTTTCTACCGTACTGAAGACGGGATTGTACTACACGATAAAGACACCTGTATCGGTTGTGGTTACTGCTTCTATGCATGTCCTTTCGGAGCGCCTCAGTTCCCTAAGAAGACTGCATTTGGTAGTCGCGGCAAAATGGATAAGTGTACTTTCTGTGCCGGCGGCCCAGAAGAGACACATTCAGATGCGGAGCGTCAGAAGTATGGAGCAAACCGTATTGCCGAAGGTAAACTACCTATGTGTGCAGAGCTTTGTTCAACAAAAGCGCTGTTAGCGGGTGATGCCGGCGTCGTATCTGATATCTACCGTGAGCGTATTGCTGCTAGAGGCAACCCTGGTGCGATATGGGGTTATACCCCAACGACTGGCTAGGGCTGAATAGGGTTATGCACCTTGGTGCATAACCCAATTAAGGAGTGAATATGTCTATGAAATCACTGCGCAGCTTGTTCGCAATGCTAGTTATCCCGCTCGTGTTATCGATGGGACTAGGATTGAGTACATCAGCAATAGCAGCGGATGATCAAAATAGCCAGCAGCAAGCGGGTAAAACCAGCGAAGCTGATCTTTGGCGCGCGGTAAAAGCGGGTGACTCAGGTTTTACAACTGCTCAAGGAATTGAGCCAGGTGTGCTGATCAATGTTGCCGGTAACCAAGGCAAGGATGTTAGAAACCAGTATTTAACTCCCGTTATGGGGCTCACCGTTGTCGGTGTGTTTGTTGCGTTTCTATTTTTCTACCTAGTGAATGGCCCTTCTAAACTAAGTAAGGGTTTTTCAGGCAAAATGGTACTACGTTGGACCAAAGCTGATTTGTGGATCCATTGGGTATTAGCGTCATCTTGTATGGTGTTGATTTTCACTGGTCTTAACATCATGTTAGGTAAACATGTGCTGCAACCGTATATCGGAGAAGGCCTGTGGGCTAGCCTGATTTATGGTAGTAAGTTCATTCATGACTGGGTTGGACCTGTATTTATTGTATCTTGGGTTCTATGTGTTGTGAAATGGATGCCTATGCAGACTTTCAAGATGTACGATCTTAAATGGTTCCTAGTCGTTGGTGGTTACATCAATTTTGGCCCATTTAAAGGTCAGCATCCTGATAGTGGTTTTGCTAACGCTGGTGAGAAGATGTGGTTTTGGTCATTAACTATATTCGGCTTATTTATTGCCGCTTCTGGATTAATGTTGGTATTGCCAGGTCTTGATCTACCGCGTGAAGCTTCAATGGCTGCACTGTTGATCCATGCAATTAGTGCCATCATTATTATCGCCTTTACTATTGTCCATATTTGGATGGCAACGGTACTGAGTGAAGGTGGTATGGAGTGTATGGTGTCTGGTTACTGTGATGAAAACTGGGCTGCACAGCACCACAATGT
Organism: Shewanella sp. 10N.286.45.A1; assembly: GCF_041470405.1. Classification (NCBI taxonomy): domain Bacteria; kingdom Pseudomonadati; phylum Pseudomonadota; class Gammaproteobacteria; order Alteromonadales; family Shewanellaceae; genus Shewanella; species Shewanella sp. 10N.286.45.A1. The sequence goes on along the minus strand of NZ_JBFRMK010000073.1, from coordinate 43,734 downwards.
TTGGTACGACGAAATCAAAGAGAACAACTCTATTGTCTATAAAGATTAATTAGAGCTCGTTGATAAAAATGCCTCGACAGTGTCGAGGCATTTTTGTTTTTTACATTGGAAAAATCGGATTTGTCTTGAATAATAATGGCATTGCCAAGTCGACGTATTAGCATGAAAAACTCACCCAGAAATCACGCAATTTACCGCCCCTTAATCATCGATTTTTTGCAGTTATTATAAGAGAGTAATTTTAAGCCATATTTGCCGTTCAAATTTACCTGTTTAATGCCCTTGAAAAATGTGTCGGCTGACTACTTACTGCTAATCATTCTCAGTTGTTCGTGCTTAATAACCTGCTGTAGTTGTTACATGTTGTTAAACATTTTTTGCACCACTTTGGCGTCAAATTTAGCGGCGTTTATCAATCTGCTTTTGACAAACATGTTCTGCTTAACACTTCTTAGTAAATCTGCTCATATCCGCCGTTTTTACCCTGTTTAGATCAACTTTTATAACTACATTTTTCTTTATATTTAGCGGGCAATTTGTTGGGTGTTTTTTATCGATGGATATGGTCCATTTTTTAAGGTCACTTATTAACATGCTGTTAACGCGGCAGACGTGGCAAAAAGTATAAAGCACCTTGATATATAACCAGAGTATTCCGTTCTACCAGGAGTAAAGATGAAGAAGCAACAGCCTGATCTGAACCGCAGATCTTTGCTGAAAGCGCTCACCATTGGTGGCACCGCAGGTGTCGCAATCGCCGCAACAGGCGTGAGTGTAGCTCAAGCAAGTGAAAACAATGTCAGCACTAAGAGTGCAAATGGCTATCAAGAAACTGCACACGTTCGCAGTTATTACAATAGCTTACGCGGCTAGTTTAGGAGAATTTAAGCGATGCAATTAACTCGCAAATCCAACGCGGCACCTACTGTAGAGAAAAAAACTCTAGGTATTAGCCGTCGTCAATTTATGAAGCATGCTGGTATCACATCTGGTGGTATTGCTGCAGCTTCGTTACTGGGTACAGGCATGATGCGTAAAGCAGAAGCCAAAGATATCCCACATGATGCACCAACTGAGATCAAGCGTACTGTATGTAGTGCTTGTGCTGTCGGTTGTGGTTTATACGCAGAAGTACAAAATGGCGTATGGACAGGTCAAGAGCCAGCTTTCGACCACCCATTCAACGCAGGCGGTCACTGCGCTAAAGGTGCTGCACTACGTGAACATGGTCACGGTGAGAAGCGTCTTAAGTACCCAATGAAGCTTGTTGATGGCAAGTGGAAGAAACTATCTTGGGAGCAAGCTTTTAACGAAGTTGGCGACCAAATGCTAGATATCCGTAAAGAGTCTGGTCCAGATTCACTTTACTTTATGGGTAGTGCTAAGTTCTCGAACGAAGGCTGCTACATGTACCGTAAATTTGCGGCAATGTGGGGCACCAACAACGTCGATCACTCTGCACGTATTTGTCACTCTACCACGGTAGCCGGTGTTGCTAACACTTGGGGTTACGGTGCGCAAACCAACTCTTTCAACGATATCCAGAATGCAAATGCAATCTTCTTCATCGGTGCAAACCCGGCTGAAGCGCATCCAGTTGCGATGCAGCATATCTTGATCGCGAAAGAGAAAAACAACGCGAAGATTATTGTTGTTGATCCACGCTTCTCACGTACTGCAGCGCACGCTGACCTACATTGTGGTCTACGTCCTGGTACTGATATTCCATTCATCTACGGTATGCTTTGGCATATCTTCGAAAACGGTTGGGAAGATAAGACATTTATCGAGCAACGTGTATTCGAAATGGAATCAATTCGCGAAGAAGTGAAGAAGTTCCCACCTAAAGAAGTGGCGAACATCACAGGTTGTAGCGAAGAAGAAGTTTACCAAGCAGCTAAGATGATGGCCGATAACCGTCCTGGTACTGTTGTTTGGTGTATGGGTGGTACTCAGCATCACGTCGGTAATGCTAACACTCGTGCTTACTGTATCCTTCAATTAGCGCTAGGTAACATGGGCGTTAAAGGCGGCGGAACAAACATTTTCCGTGGTCACGATAACGTACAGGGCGCAACTGACTTAGGTCTATTGTTCGATACGCTACCGGGTTACTACGGTCTTAAGACGGGTTCTTGGAAACATTGGAGCCACGTTTGGGATCTAGAATTTGATTGGGTTAAGAACCGCTTCGATCAAAACGAATACTTAGGTCGTGTTCCAATGAACACCCCTGGTATTCCTTGTTCTCGCTGGCATGATGGTGTTTTAGAAACGCCTGAAAAACTAGCACAGAAAGATCGCGTTCGTATGGCATTCTTCTGGGGCCAATCAGTTAACACTGAAACTCGTCAACGTGATGTGCGTGAAGCACTAGACAAGATGGACACTGTAGTTGTTGTGGATCCTTTCCCAACAATGGCGGGTGTTATGCATCGTCGTCAAAATGGTGTTTACCTGCTACCGGCTGCTACTCAGTTTGAAACTGAAGGTTCAGTATCTAACTCTGGCCGTAGCCAGCAGTGGCGTGAAAAGGTTATCGAACCATTATTCGAATCTAAAACTGACCTTGAGATCATGTACCGTCTTTCTCAAAAGCTTGGTTTTGCAGACGAGTTCACTAAGCGTATCGCTAAAGACGCAAATGATGTACTTGTGATTGAAGACATTACTCGCGAAATTAACCGCGGTATGTGGACAATTGGTATGTCAGGTCAAAGCCCTGAGCGTCTTAAAATGCACACTCAAAACTGGGGTACATTTAGCAACAAGACTCTTGAAGCTGCTGGTGGCCCTGCTAAAGGTGATACCTACGGTCTACCTTGGCCTTGTTGGGGTACTCCAGAGCAGAAGCATCCAGGTACTCAGATCCTGTATAACACACACAAGCATGTGCTTGAGGGTGGCGGTAACTTCCGTGCTCGTTACGGTGTTGAGTACAAAGGTAAGAACCTACTTGCTGAGGGCAGCTTCTCTAAAGGCGCCGAAATCCAAGACGGTTACCCAGAATTCACCGCTGACATGCTTAAGCAGCTTGGCTGGTGGGACGATCTTACAGCTGAAGAGAAAGTTGAAGCTGAAGGTAGAAACTGGAAGACCGATATCTCTGGTGGTATCCAGCGTGTTGCTATGAAGCACGGTTGTATCCCATACGGTAACGCTAAAGCGCGTTGTATTGTTTGGACTTTCCCTGACCAAGTACCTGTTCACCGTGAGCCGCTTTACACGCCACGCCGTGATCTTGTGTCTAAGTACCCAACATATGACGATATGCAAGTTCATCGTCTACCGACGCTGTACAAGTCAATCCAAGAGAAAGACACTGCAGCTAAGTACCCACTAGGCCTGACTTCTGGTCGTCTAGTTGAGTATGAAGGTGGTGGTGAAGAGTCTCGTTCAAACCCATGGTTGGCTGAACTTCAACAAGAGATGTTTGTTGAAATGAACCCTGCTGATGCGGCTGATCGCGCAATTCGCGACGGAGACACAGTATGGCTAGAGGGTGCTGAAGGTGGTCGTATTAAGATCAAGGCAATGGTCACTCCACGCGTTAAGCCTGGTGTAACTTGGATGCCTTACCACTTCGCGGGTGAGATGCACGGTGAAAGCCTTGCGCCTAACTACCCTGAAGGCACTGTTCCTTACGTTATCGGTGAATCAGCTAACACTGCATTGACTTATGGTTATGACCCTGTGACTCAGATGCAGGAAACCAAGGCATCGCTTTGTCAGATCGTTAAAGCGTAATTGCAGAATTAGCTAGGAGAATTGCCAGAATGGCTACAATGAAATTTTTATGTGATACCAAGCGCTGCATCGAGTGTAACGGTTGTGTCACAGCATGTAAGAACGAAAACGACTCTGCTCTTGAGTGGGGAATCCAACGTCGTCGCGTAGTGACTATCAATGATGGTGAGAAAGGCGAAGCGTCTATCTCAGTAGCATGTATGCACTGTAGCGATGCACCTTGTATGGCTGTTTGTCCTGCAAACTGTTTCTACAAGACTGAAGACGGCATTGTACTGCACGACAAAGATACTTGTATCGGTTGTGGCTACTGTCTATATGCTTGCCCATTTGGTGCGCCTCAGTTCCCTCAAGGCGGCGCATTTGGTGCTCGCGGTAAGATGGACAAGTGTACTTTCTGTGCTGGTGGTCCTGAAGAGAACCATTCTGATGCAGAGCGTCAGAAGTACGGTGCAAACCGTGTTGCAGAAGGCAAACTACCTATGTGTGCCGAACTGTGTGCAACTAAGTCGCTACTAGCGGGTGATGCTGAAATTGTTTCTGCAATCTTCCGTGAGCGTGTTGCATACCGTGGTTCTAAAAACGCAATCTGGGGTTAATTAACTTAGGTTAATAACTTCCAAACCTACTGCTTGTTGGCTCAATTCATTGGGCCAACGGGGAGTAACAGAGGACGTATTATGAACAAATGGTTTAAACAGATAGGTATTGCGATTGCACTGTTATTCAGTGTTACTGCATTTGCCCATGATGGTGCTGAGCACACGCATGACGGACAAGCAACTGAAGGCCAAATTTGGTCACAGTTAAAAGCCGGTGCTGAAGGTCGTACAACTTCAACAAGTGAGTTCCACGCTCAGCCAATCAACACGTATGACTTACGTGTTCTTGAGCTGCGTAGTGATATTCTTGCTCCAGCGTTAATGGCTGCCCTTTTCGGCATGATCATTATCTTTGTACTGTTTATCAAAGTGAACGGCATCTCTAAGTTGCACGGTGGCTTCTCAGGTAAACTGGTATATCGTTGGTCTAAGTTTGACGTGTCTATTCACTGGTTGGGTGCTATTCCGTGTCTGCTATTGATTTTGACCGGCTTAACACTGCTTGCTGGACGTTTCTTCTTCCAGCCTTATATTGGTGAAGGTCTTTGGTCTAACCTAGTCTACGCTGCGAAGCAGGTGCATGACATCATGGCGATTCCGTTCATGATTGGTTGGGCGTTGATGACTGTACTTTGGGCTAAAAACCAATTGCCTAAAATGTACGACATCAAGTGGATGATGGTTGTTGGTGGTTACATCAACTTCGGTCCATTCAAAGGCAAGCATCCAGATGCTGGCTTTGCTAACGCTGGTGAGAAGTTATGGTTCTGGGCCTTTGCTGTATTTGGCCTAGTGATCTCAGCTTCAGGTATGCTGCTACTATTCCCGAACTTGTTCGAGCCTAGCCGCACATTAAGCCTGATTGCACTGATCCTTCACTCTGTCAGCGCTATCATCATTACTGCTTTCTCAATCGTGCATATCTTTATGGCCACGGTTATGTCTGAAGGTGGTATGGAGTGTATGGTATCTGGTTATTGTGATGAAACTTGGGCAAGCCAACACCATAATCTTTGGTTCGACGAGATCAAAGAGAACGGTACACTTAAATATAAAGAGTAATCTTTTGAGTATTTAAGGCTTGAACTGCAAACACCTCAGTCGATTTAATCACTGAGGTGTTTTTGTATGTGGCGTATCAATATTAGTACTGTCTATTTTATGAGCCTTTGCTAAAGTATGACTTACTTAACAAAAAACTATACATTTCCTTGATAGGAAACGGTAACTTATAACCAAATCACGTTTTGGGGTGATTTAAAGTGTTAATTTTACTCTCCGCTGGTTCAATTCGTTCTGCCTCATTTTAATTTGAACAGCCATCTTTGATAGGAAACTTTATGTCTTCAATTATTTTGCCTGATAGTGCTCAACCTTATAACGCCAATATCACTACACCTGATTGGATGATTAGTGGTATGGAAAAGGTGATGCAGTTCTATGTGGACCGCAATCTAAGGCTAGATACTGTTTCTGCTGAGATGATGCCGAATCCAGTAGAAGGTAAGAAATACATGCTGTATGCCCATGTTCCTTTCTGTCATACCTTGTGCTCATTTTGTACTTTCCACCGTTTCCTATTTAAGGAAGATAAGGCGCGCGCTTACTTTATCTCTTTACGTAAAGAGATGGATATGGTGAAAGCCTTAGGTTATGACTTTGAGTCTATGTATATCGGTGGTGGCACCACCACGGTATTGGAAGATGAGTTAGCTCGTACCATTGAGCATGCTAAAAAACTATTCCCAAGTATCAAAGAGGTTTCTTGTGAATCAGATCCACAGCACTTAGACAGTGATGGCTTTAAACAGCTTGAAGGCTTAGTTGACCGTATGTCTATTGGCGTACAAAGCTTCAATGATGACATTCTTACCATGACTGACCGAATCGAAAAGTTTGGTTCAGGACAACAGACATTTGATAAAATCATGGCAGCTAAAGAGCTGTTTCCAATTATCAACGTCGATCTTATTTTTGGCTTTAGAGGCCAGACTGACGAAGTTATCCAGCAAGACCTCGATATGGCATCTAGGCTCGATCCACGTCAAATTACCACTTACCCACTGATGATTACTCACCAGACTCGTAAGAGCGTGAAGGGCAAACTTGCTGCTCCTCATGGTGATATGGTGCGTCAATATCGTCAAATTCTAAATAGCTTGAATGGGCAGTACAACCAACTTTCAGCTTGGGCTTTTGGTAAAACCAATGACGAAGGCTTTGATGAGTATGTAATTGATTATGATGAATACTTAGGTGTAGGCTCTGGTTCATTTAGTTTCTTGGATGACACGCTTTATGTTAATACTTTCTCTTTGAAAAAGTATCAAGAGCGGGTTGCTAGTGGTCATATGGGGGTTGAGCAGCAGAAGAATTATGGTCGTAAAGAGGTGATGCAATATCGTTTCTTACTCGGTATGTTCTCTGGCCGACTTTCACGTAAGTATTTCCGCGAAACCTTTGGCGTTAATCTTGATACTGCACTGTTTAAAGAGATGACCTCAATGAAAGCGATTGGTGCGATCAAGAATGATCCGATGGATCCTGACAACCTTATTGTTACCGATAACGGTAAGATGATGGGCTTGTTGATGATGAAAGAGTTTTACTCGGGTATGGACAACGTCCGCGCTCAGCTACGTAAACCACTACAAGATTGCGACATGTAGTGAGTCGGTTACGCTGAAAGGCTTTATGCTTTCTTGAGTGACTTTTTGCGGTAAATACAGCGATGTATTTGCCGCTTTTTATTGAGCATTAGTACTGCTGAGCGATGAGTCGCTCTAACTTGGCGATATCTTCTCTGATCTGCACAATATAAGTGTCGGTATACTCTAGCTTCTCAAATTCATAAAGGCATGCTTTATAGCGTTCGAGTCGCACTTCGAGTGGTTCATGGAACTCCGTGAGTTCATCCATACTAATAATTGAGTCCATTCAACTATCCTATTACGTGGGGATGTCACCATCATACACAGCGATGCTGTGATGAGGTCATTAAAGATAAGTATAGTCCAAATGGCTGGGTTAGTATGAAAGATTAATAGTTCATAAATACTAGGGCTTTCCAGTGCTTAGTACTACTGCGGTTTGTTTTGCTAATTGAAAATGTCACTGTGGCCTACATGGTATTGAGATATCTCTTACAAGTTAAAGGTTATGTTGCTTCTGGTTTGTCTGGTAGTAGCAATGCAAATAGCTAAATAGTTCATCAAAGACGCTTACCACTTGGATCGATTGTATAAATCTCTTACTATCGTTTTATCGCATGCTATTACTGAGTTGTCATGGCCAACATTTTACTTGTCGCAAACTTAAACTGTGATCGTATTTTTAACCTCAATAAACCGTTAAAAACGGGTGGCCGCTTTCATTATAAAGATGGTGGTCAACGGTTAGGCGGTGGCGGTGCGAATACGGGGATTGGTCTTGTTTGGGCTGGGCATCAAGTGACCTTAGTGACTGAGGTTGGTCGCGATGATGTTGGAGATTGGCTGTTGGCCGAGGCGAGTACTCAAGGGATAAATTGTAGTTTGATCCAGCGCCGAGCGGGGGCAACCAATGAGATGTTGTTGATGATGACTCCTGATGGGGAACGCACCATTATTCGTCCTGAACGTCCTATCTTTGAACTACCGATCCCACCAAACTGGCAGACGGTAGATGCCTTTTACATTAACTCATCTTCTGAAGGTGCTGCTAGTTGGGCCAAAACTGCCATTGAACATTGTTGGGTAGTGGCACAACTTGCTAAAGATGAGCGAGCTAGACCTTGTCATATTTTATTGGCGTCACTCAGCGACATGCAGGGACGCTGTGAAGTGCCACCGTGGCAGTTTGCGCGATCAATTGCCGGGGAAAGTTTACAGTATTTTATCGTCACTGATGGCGAAAATGGTGCAACATTATATAGCGAAAAACAGCAGCAGCTCGTTGCGGCGCTGCCAAGCCGTGTTGTTGATACAACAGGTGCAGGAGATGCTTATGCTGCTGGGCTTATCAATGGCTTAGTTAACAAGTTGACTATCATTGAGTCAATGCAGGAGGCTTCAATCTGGTCTAGCCATGCCGTGGCTTGTGAAAGCTCTATACCCGGCAAGGGGTTAAAAGCTTACCTGACGCCTTAGTATTATCGATTTAGGCTTAATGATTTAATCTATTAGGCCTAACGGTGAGGCTTTTACATCTTTGTGTGTGCTAGCTTCAAAAAAATCAACTTAGCTTATCGCTAATAATCAATGCGGCCAAAGTGCTTTTCGGGTAATATTTACAGTTAATTAACAAGTGCTGCTTGTTTGAGCGAGTTCAATTATTAATTGTGTGAAGTGAGCGTAGTATGGGTCATAAGGTATGGAACGATAAAAAACGGTTTATCTGGATCTTAACTGTGTTGCTATTAGGTGCTTTTGTCGTTACCAGTGGCATCAGCTATCAAGTTGCACATGACTCGCTAAGTGAACAGATCGAAGAGAATACACTGCCGCTCACCAGCGATAATATCTACTCAGAAATTCAGCATGACTTGCTTAAACCCATCTTCATTTCATCATTAATGGCCCAAGATACCTTTGTGCGAGATTGGACTCTAGATCAAGAAAAAACACCTGAAAAGTTGGTGCGCTACCTGAAAGAAATTCAAGAGAAATATGGCACAGTAACGAGTTTTTTTGTATCAGAATCAACCCGTAATTATTACCACTCCAGCGGTGTACTGAAAAAAATTGATGATATCGATCCCAATGATGCTTGGTATTTTAGGGTACGCTCACTACCAAAATCTGAGAGTTACGAAGTTAACATTGACCAAGACACAGCTGATCGTAATCGTACTGTTATCTATGTTAATTACAAAGTGTTTGATTTTGATGGGAATTTTATCGGCGTTACCGGCGTAGGTTTAGCGGTGGAAAGCGTTAAGAAGATGATAGAGCTATACCAAACACGTTATAACCGTAGTGTTTATTTTACCGATCGGCAGGGTAATATCACCCTACACAGTAAAGGTTATGCCGGTGGGGATACGTTGCAGAGTACACCAGGACTTGAGATGTTAGCGACTCGGGTGCTAACCAGTCCAAGTGCTTCTTTTTCCTATCAACGAGACGGTAAAACGATCTACTTAAATAGTCGTTTGGTCTCTGATTTTAAATGGTATCTGTTGGTAGAGCAGGATGAAAGCATGGGTAAGCAGAAGCTGCTGACTACCTTCTGGGCCAACTTGGGCGTGAGTATTTTTGTTACGCTGGCTATTTTATTGATTGCCAATCTAACCCTAGGTAAATACCAGCGCAAACTGGAGTTGATGGCGTCTACCGATAAGCTCACTGGCGCTGCAAACAGACAGGCATTTGAGGAGTATTTTGGTCGTTCACTGGCTCGCTCGGTGCTGGATAGTACCCCAATGTCAGTATTGCTAATGGATATTGATCATTTTAAAGCGGTTAATGATCAGCATGGGCATAATATTGGTGATCTGGTGATTAAAACCGTATCCAACATGCTTAAAGCCGAATTGAGAGAAGAAGATCTACTCTGTCGTTGGGGTGGAGAAGAGTTCTTGATCTTGTTGCCTAATATCGATTTAAGCCACGGTAGTGATATTGCCGAGCGGATTAGAAAGTCGGTAGCTGAGCGACGTATTCATGTTAATGGCTGCGAAATTAATGTGACGATCAGTAGCGGTGTTGCTGAGCACCGTGCATCAGAAAAAGCTGAAGAGTTAATTAACAGAGTTGATATCGCACTGTATCAAGCTAAAGAGCAGGGGCGTGACCGAGTGGTTTTGTCTTATTGATACAATAGTCGTTGCCACCACGGCGAGACTTGAATTGCGGCAGTTTTCACTGGCTGACGCCGAAGGTTTTTATCTGCTAAATAGTGACCCTCTAGTAATGCAATATACCGGTGATCATGCGTTTGCAGATATAGCTGATGCTGCTCGTTTTATTCGAGATTATGACCAGTACAGATTGCATGGTTTTGGCCGTTGGTCGCTTTACTTAACTGATACGCAAGAGTACATAGGTTTTTGTGGCCTGAGTCGACAACATGCACTCGCAGAGGTTGATCTCGGTTTTAGGATTACACGTCACCATTGGCGTCAAGGTTATGCTACTGAGGCGGCGCAAGCGGCAATTTTGTTAGCTCAAAAGCGTTATGGCTTAAGCCGTTTGATTGCGCGAGCCAAGCTTGATAATCTCGCTTCAATCTCTACCCTGGAAAAGCTTGGTTTTATTGCTACCGAAAATGTTGGTAACAAGGATGCCTGGGAGCATTTCTGTTTAAATATCGATGATATTGTAGATAGTGGTAGTGTTAGCATAGTTTAAGTCTTTCTAGGGTTAATATTGATGACATCTCAAGTATTGGTAAAGCAGATTTCCGGTTTGTATCGCGGTTCAAGTATTGTTGATTTGGGTGTTGTACAGTCGGCTATTAATCAAAAGTCAGTAGTGAGTCAGTTAGTTGTGGGTTCTGAACATGTGGAAGGGGATGCACAAGCTGACCCTAAGCATCACGGCGGTCTTGACAGAGTGCTGCACCATTTCCCGCGTGAACATTACGGTCAGTATCGTCGTTGGGACCTTATATCAGGTTTTAAAGATGCACCAGCAATGGGCGAGAATATAAGCACTGTTGGGCTCGACGAACACCAAGTAAACATCGGTGACATCATTCAAATTGGCGAAGTGAAACTGCAGGTGACACAACCTCGTTCGCCTTGCTTTAAGTTGAACCTACAGTTTGGCCACCAAGAGTTTGCTTTGGCAATGCAGCAAAGTGGTCGTTGCGGTTGGTTCTACCGTGTGCTCGAGCCTGGAACGATATATGCGAGTGATACGATTACACTGCTAGAGCGTTGTTCTGAGATCAGTGTTGCTGAAGCGATGCATATCTATTTTTTACCCGAGTTTGATGCGGTTCAGTATCAACGTTTAGCAGATTGTCCGGGACTAGCCGCTTCTTGGGTGGGCAGTTTACAGCGCCGCATCGATAATAATGCCATTGAAGATTGGCAAATGCGCTTATATGGCGTACAACAAGCTTAGTTTAGTTTTTTATCCATTATTTCAAGGAGTAGAATTGTGACACAAGACGAGAAGAACATGGGGATCGTCGTTCATTTAGCTAGTTTCTCCGGCTATTTGATCCCGTTTGGCAGTATTTTAGGGCCATTAATCGTTTGGTTAATGAAGCGAGATGAGCTGCCATTTGTTGATAGCTGCGGTCGCAACTGCTTAAACTTTAAAATTAGCATCGCAATCTACGCGATGATCAGCGCTGTTTTAATGTTGGTTGGTATCGGCTTTATTTTGCTGGGTATTATCGCGATTGTAGATATTGTATTTACTATTATCGCAGCGATGAAAGCCAGTGAAGGTGAGAGTTATAAGTACCCAATGTCGATTAACTTTATTAAGCCTCGCTCATAGATATGCCATTGCCTATCGATAGGGTTCGATAGGCAATAACGGTTTTAGCGCTATACTTTAAAATTAGCCACTAATGAGTCGAGTCTATGTGCTAGTTGGGTCAATGATTGACTCGCCTGCGCAGCATCTTCAGCAGTATCGGCAGTGCGCTGAGTGATATCATTAATATCACTGACGTTACGGTTAATATCTTCCACTACCGTAGACTGTTCTTCAGTGGCTGCTGCAACTTGAATATTCATATCACTAATAGAACCAATGCGTTCGCTAATGCCAGTGAGCGACTGGCTGGCTTCATCAACAGCATTGACCCCTTCAATAGAGCGAGAACGACTCTTCTCCATCGCTTCAACCGCACGGCTAGCTTCCGCTTGTAGCTTATCGATCATGACTTGCACTTCGTTGGTTGATGTTGCTGTGCGTGAAGCAAGGTTGCGCACTTCATCTGCCACTACGGCAAAACCACGACCGGCTTCACCCGCTCGAGCTGCTTCAATCGCTGCATTCAGCGCGAGTAGATTAGTTTGCTCCGAAACTGCTCTAATCACGTCAAGAATACTTTCGATAGACTTAGTATGGGTTGCGAGTGATTCAATCACTTCACCCACTTGCTCAACATCATTGGAAAGCTGACTAATAGTCTCTCGAGCTCGAGTCACTACCACTTGGCCATTGTTTGAATCGGTATCAGCCGCTCTGGCGGTATCGGCTGCTTGGGCAGCGTTGCTGGCAATTTCGTTAACCGTCGCCCCCATCTCGTTAATTGCCGTAACAACCATGATGGTTTGATCTTTCTGTTGCTGGCTATCCTCTAGCGTACGCTGAGCTTGATGAGAGACGTCAATTGCTGAAGCGCCAAGTAATCTGCTGGTATCGGCAACTTCAATCACCGAGGCTTGAATTTTGCTGATGAAGCTATTAAAGCCTTGTGCCAATTGCGCAAGTTCGTCATTGCCATCTACAGGTAAGCGTTGGCGAAGATCGCCTTCACCTTCACCAATGTTGTGCAGCATGTCTGCTACTTTTGCGATTGGGCGGCTAACAGAGCTGGCAACTAAACTAGATAGTGCGATAAACACTGCTGCAATCAGCGCAGTCCAGATTAGGATTTTATAAGCAGACTCTTCAAGCAGTGAGAAAATCTCGCTTTCGGGTACTTGTGCTACTAAGTACCAGTCCATTGATGGGATATAGCTACTGGCAATGAACATCTCTTCGCCATTGACACTGGTTTTTAATAGATTGAAATCAGTGCGCTGCATTAAGCTAGAGGTGTCAGTATCACGGTATAAATTATTAAGGCTCATCTTGCCAATTTGGCTAGTATCTTGATGTAGCTTTACCTCTCCTTGGCTATCGATTAAGTAAACAAAACCTGATTGCTCAATTTTGAATGATCTTAATAGCTGCACCATATCATCCAGTGACTTACCTAAGCCTACAAGTCCTCGACCATTAGGTTGCTGATAATTAATAAACAACTTCACATCACCGTTGGCTTCAGTGAAAACGTTAAGCATCTTCTCTTGGCCGCTGTTCTTGTAATCAAAGAACCAAGCGTCTTGTGCTGGAGTGAGAACTCTCAAAAAACCGTCTTGGGTGTAGTAAGCCGCAGTTTCTCTATCGGCAAACGAGGCTTGAGCTAAGCCGTATTGACGGGTGACATCATTTAGCTGGTTGACCACTAATGTTTCGTCAACTTCTGGGCGATCATTCTCAAGCCATTGCAGTAACATGCGGTTATTGGCGAGTTGCTCAGCAGCATTCATCAAGGTTGATATATTAAGTTCAACTTTGTTGCGAATTTGCGCCAACATATTGGGCATTTCTGAGGTTAACATTCTCTGCTCTACCACTTGTTTAGCGCTTTGCTGGCTAAGCATGCCAACGAGCGCAGTAGAGAGTAATACTGTCACTGTGACAGTGAGGAGAATTTTCTGTTTGATGGTGAGCATATTCAGTTTCATAAAAATTCGATCGCCTAAAGCAGCCGTGATTAATGGAATTTGTTGGTAGCAGATCCGTCGCAAGGCTAGCGAAACCTTTTCGGCTTAGCTTAGTGAAGATGGATCTATTTTGTAACGTGTAGGATTTAAGGCAGGTATCTGAATTTCAGTTTGAAATTATTACTCTTATATTAGCGCGGCGGATTATGTCTACTTTTTGTTATGTTCACAACTAAAAATGCACACCAAATGGTGTGCATTTTTAGTTTATTTAACAATCTGTAAAATTATCAGATCGTTAAAAGGTTACAGATTTTATGTCAATCTCAACATCTACATGTTGGGATAGTTAGGACCGCCACCGCCTTCTGGTGTCACCCAGGTAATGTTTTGGCTTGGATCTTTTATATCGCAAGTTTTACAGTGAATGCAGTTTTGGCCATTGATCACAAATTTCTTTTCACCAGCTTCTTCGACAATCTCATAAACACCCGCTGGGCAATAGCGTTGTGCTGGCTCGTCAAACTTCACCAAGTTCACATCAATTGGGATACGCGCATCTTTTAAACGTAGATGACAAAGCTGGTCTTCTTCATGGAAAGTATTGGATAGATAAACCGAAGACAGTTTATCGAAACTTAATTTTCCATCGGGCTTAGGGTAGTCAATTTTATTGTAGGCGTTTGATTCTACCATCTGCGCGTAGTCAGGTTTCTCATCTCTAAGGGTGACCGGAAATTTACCGCCAAACCAATTTTGGTCGATAAAGTTAAAAGCGCCACCGAGGTAGGTGCCAAACTTATGCATCGCAGGGCCAAAATTACGCGAGCAATAAAGCTCCTCTTTTAACCAGCTTTCATCAAAGCGGTCTTGTAAGCAATCAAGATCTTTACCTGCATCAACTCCTGCAAGCATCGCTTGTGCCAGTGTTTCAGCAGCCAACATACCGCTCTTCATTGCGGTATGAGTACCTTTAATTTTGGCAAAGTTCAAGGTACCAGCATCACAACCGATAATCATGCCACCTGGGAAGGTAAGTTTTGGCAAAGAGTTCAGGCCACCTTTGGTGATCGCTCGAGCACCATAAGAGATACGTTCACCACCGCTAAGCGTTTTCGCTATTACGGGGTGGGTTTTATAGCGCTGGAACTCATCGAATGGGCTCAGGTGCGGATTGGCATAATTGAGATCAACAATTAAGCCTACCGCAATTTGATTGTCTTCGAGGTGATACATAAACCCGCCACCCGATGCGCCTTCAGTTAAGGGCCAGCCGCCAGTATGTACCACTTTACCTAGCTCATGCTGCTCAGGTGGGACAGTCCAGATCTCTTTAAAACCAAGACCGTAATGTTGTGGTGTTTTACCGTTATCTAATTGGAATTTCTCTATCAGTTGCTTGCCTAAGTGGCCACGGCAACCTTCACCAAATACGGTATATTTGGCATGTAGCTCCATACCGGGTTCATAAGCATCTTTTGGTTGACCATCTTCGCCAACACCCATATCACCGATTTGAATCCCTTTAACACTGCCATCTTCATTAAATAGCAATTCACTGGCGGGGAAACCTGGGAACACTTCAACACCCAACTCTTCGGCACGCTCTGCCAACCAACGACATAGATTACCAACACTGATAATATAATTGCCTTCGTTGTGCATGGTCTTAGGCACTAAAGCGTTTGGCATGGTGCGAGCATCAGTGGCTGAGCTCAGCATGTGAATTTCATCTTGAGTGACGGCAGTATTTAACGGTGCACCAGTGGTTTTCCAATCATCAAATAGCTCGCCCAAGACTTTAGGCTCAAACACTGCGCCTGAGAGAATATGAGCGCCAACTTCTGAGCCTTTTTCTACCACACAAACAGTGAGTTCTTGACCACTGTCTTTAGATATTTGCATTAAACGACATGCTGCTGCTAATCCTGAGGGCCCCGCTCCCACGATTACAACGTCGAATTCCATCGATTCGCGTTCCATCAGTTCACCTTCCTTCTTTTTCCCCCGATAATTTACAGTGATTTCAGCTGAGCTCACTATAAACGGGTGTTTTAATATATAGCCCACCTTACCTCAAAATAGGTCTACGGCACAGAGTTTAAACAGCTACAGTGCAGTAAATTTAAGCATTTTTTGGGGTGATAGGTGTCACAAATATTCCACATGCGCTGCTTTTTAGCGCTATTTGGGCTGAATTGGCTATGGTTTGTCAGCAAAATACGCCTATAATCAAGTCTGACGGTTCTCCGAGCTTCTAATCCTACGTCGAGACAGATACGGGTTTTTAGCCGTGGCAATAACGCCACCGGGGTGAGAAAAGAAATGATCTCACCTCCCCTTACTTGGAAAGGTGATCATGTCCCAACTACAAGACAATTTTGGTCGACGGTTTCATTATCTGCGTATGTCAGTAACTGACGTATGTAACTTCAAATGCACGTATTGCCTACCTGATGGATATCGTCCAGACGGTAAACCTAAGTTTCTCGATCTTAATGAGATTGAGCATTTAGTGTCGGCATTCTCGCAAGTCGGAACGCAAAAGATCCGCATCACTGGTGGTGAGCCATCGCTGCGTAAAGACTTCACCGATATTATTCGTATCATTAAAGATAACGATAGAATCAATACGATTGCGACTACTACCAATGGTTATCGCTTAGCTAAGCATGCTCAAGAGTGGTATGACGCAGGGCTTAGACGTATCAATATCTCTGTCGATAGTCTCGATCCTAAGATGTTTTACCAGATTACTGGTGAGAACAAATTCGATGAGGTGATGCGTGGTGTTGATGCTGCGCTTGAGGCAGGCTTTGAGCGAGTTAAAATCAATGCGGTTTTACTCAAAGGCCTTAATGATAAAGACTTGCCACGTTTTTTACATTGGATAAAAAGCACGCCAATCGATCTGCGTTTTATTGAGCTTATGGAAACTGGTTTAGGCCACGATTACTTTAAAGCGCATCATTTAGCGGGCGCCGATATAAAAACTCAGCTTGAACAAGCCGGTTGGCAGTTCGATGTTCCAGCGGTTGATGATGGGCCAGCGCAAAACTTTAGTCATCAAGACTATCAAGGCCGTATCGGGCTAATCATGCCTTACGCCAAAAACTTCTGTGCCAGCTGTAATCGCCTGCGGGTGTCGGCGAAGGGCAAGTTGCACCTGTGTTTGTTTACCGAAAACGGTGTCGACCTGCGTGACTTGTTGCAAACTCCCGATCAGCAAGCGGAGTTAATCGAACGCTTACATGGTCAACTCGCACAGAAAAAAGAGACTCACTTCTTGCACGATGGGATCACCGGCGTGACCCAGCATCTTGCTTCTATTGGTGGTTAGATTCTGATCTGACGCAAATACCTTGCGTCAGTTCGCCGCTATAATCGCTGCATTGACTAAATTAGTTATTTAAAGAGACCGTTATGGGACATTGTACTCAGAGCCAATTTTTGCCACTCAATATCGCTGTATTAACCTTGTCAGATAGCCGCAATATTGAAACTGACACCTCTGGACAGTTTTTAGAAAATGCGCTGCTTGAAGCTGGGCATAACTTGGCTGACCGTCAAATTATCAAAGATGATAAATACCAAATTCGTTCAGTGATCTCACAATGGGTTGCTTCTGAAAACGTGCAGGTGATTATTACTACTGGCGGCACTGGTTTTACCGAAAGAGATAATACTCCCGATGCCGTTAAGCCACTATTCGATAGAGATATTGAAGGTTTTGGTGAACTGTTCCGTCATATTACATATACCGAACTTGGCACCTCAACCGTGCAGTCGCGTGCATTAGGCGGAATCGCTAATAAAACCGCAATATTCTGCCTGCCAGGTTCCACTGGTGCCTGTAAAACGGGTTGGAATAAAATACTAAAGCAGCAACTTGATGCCACGCATCGTCCATGTAATTTTGTGATGCACGTTAAGAAAATAACAGACTAATTTATAGATAATACCCTGCGCTCGCATAATCCACATACTGAGTGCGCAAGCTATCTATACCGAGTTTTGAAACATATTGATTAAGAAGGTTTTACGCTAATGACAAATGCTTTTACCCACATAAATGCAGACGGTAATGCACACATGGTTGATGTGACTGATAAATCAGTGACAGAACGTGAAGCGAGAGCAGAAGCTTATATCGAGATGGCGAGTGAAACGCTCGAAATGATCATGAGTGGTAGCCACCACAAAGGCGATGTGTTTGCGACTGCGCGCATTGCAGGCATTCAAGCTGCCAAGAAAACTTCAGATCTAATACCACTTTGCCATCCGCTTATGTTGACTAAAGTTGAGGTTGAACTTGAAGCTCAACCAGAACAAAACCGAGTGTGGATCCGCAGCCTTTGTAAGTTATCAGGTAAGACTGGCGTTGAGATGGAAGCATTAACTGCAGCCTCTACTGCCGCACTGACTATTTACGATATGTGCAAAGCAGTACAGAAAGATATGGTGATTTCTCAAGTGCGTCTACTTGAGAAGCGTGGCGGTAAATCGGGTCACTTTAAGGTATAGACAAATGATAAACGTACTATTTTTTGCACAAGTAAGAGAACTACTCGGCACTGCAAGCGTTAAAGTCGAAGCAGGCGAGCATACCCAAACAGCCGAAGGGCTGCGAGCGACATTAGCTGCTACCGATGACAAGTGGGCCAAAGTGATGGCATCAGACAAGCTACTGGTTGCAGTTAACCAAACCATTAGTCAATGGGACACCGCCGTTGAAGATGGTGATGAAGTCGCATTTTTCCCACCAGTGACTGGAGGTTAAGATGATCCGCGTACAAACAGCAGATTTTAGTGTTCCTGATGAATATCAACTGATTAGCCAAGATAATGGCGATGGCGCTGTAGTGACTTTTGTTGGTAAAGTGCGTGACTTTAACGATGGTAGTGCCGTTACCGATTTAACCCTTGAGCACTACCCCGGTATGACTGAAGCAGTACTTAATCAGATTGAAGCACAAGCGCGTGAACGCTGGCCGCTGAACCATGTCACGATTATTCACCGAGTGGGTAAAATGGCATTAGGTGAGCAGATAGTATTTATTGGCGTGACCAGTGCCCACCGAAAAGCTGCGTTTGCGGCTTGTGAGTTTTTAATCGACTTTTTGAAAACCAAAGCACCGTTTTGGAAGCTTGAAGCCGGTGAAGAGGGTGCTAGTTGGGTTGAAGCACGTGACAGCGACGAGCAAGCTGCGGACGTGTGGAATAAAAAGTAGTCGTGTGTACCCATCGGGCTAAATGCTTCTTCAATGAGAATGTTAAGTCAGGTGGGAACGGATCAAATTTGAGGGCGCTGTCTGATGAAGCTTAGGATTTTTTTGCTATCGGCTTTAATGCCGTTGATGTTGCTTAGTAAGCCAATTTTAGCGGCTGAAGATGTACCTGCTATCGCAGCAGCATCTAGTATTAAGTTTGCCTTAGATGATGTTGCGAAACAGTTCCAGCAAGATACTGGGGCTAGAGTGCGTATCACCTATGGCTCATCGGGTAATTTCGTTGCACAGATAAAGCACGGCGCGCCGTTTGAGCTATTTCTATCAGCCGATGAACGCTACACCAAGCAGCTTACAAGTGCTGGCCAAGCTAAAGGAGAAGGTGCTGTTTATGCCGTCGGCAAACTGGCCTTAGCGGCTCCTAAGAGTTCACCGCTTGAGTTAGATGAGCAACTCAATGGCGTGAAACAGTTAATTCAGCACCAGCAGCTTAAACGCTTTGCAATCGCCAATCCTGATCATGCACCCTACGGTGAACGCGCCGAAGAGGTACTGAAAAACCTAAACCTATGGCAAACCATTCAGCCACAGCTTATTTTTGGTGAGAACGTCTCCCAAGCGGCACAATTTGCGCTTAGTGGTTCGACCCAAGGGGGCTTAGTCGCGCTGTCGTTAGCATCTGCCGAACGCTTTAAAAGCCGCGCTAATTACGTTGTTATTCCGCAATCTCTATACACACCGCTTAAACAGCGTATGGTGTTGACGCTTAAGGCTGGTCAAACAGCAGAAGATTTCTATAACTATATTCAAACCGATAAAGCGCAGCATATCTTTGCTGAGTACGGTTTTGGCAAAGCGGATAACTAATGGATTGGGAAGCACTCTGGCTATCGATTAAACTCAGTACCGTGACCGTGGTGATTTTAGTGCCGATGGCGATATTGGCTGGACGGTTTTTGGCTTACCGCCAATTTCGCGGAAAATCATGGGTTGAAGCGTTGGTGATGGTGCCGCTCGTGTTGCCGCCTACAGTGATTGGCTATTACTTATTAGTCGGGCTAGGCAGTGAGTCTTGGTTAGGACAGATGTTAGAGCAGCTGCTGGGGCATCAATTGGTATTCCACTTTTCCGGGTTAGTCGTCGCCTCCATATTGGTTAATATTCCCTTTGCTATCCAACCTATTCAACGTGCCTTTGAAGCTGTGCCTGAGGATGTACGTGATGCTGCAGCCTGTTGTGGTATGAGTCGTTTAAAGGTGTTATTCAAAATTGAGTTACCTATGGTGTGGCCAGGTGTTTTGACGGCAATGGTGCTGTGTTTCTCTCATGTTTTAGGCGAGTTCGGCGTGGTGTTGATGATGGGCGGTAATATTGCCGGTGAAACCAAGACCATCGCAATTTCAATATACGATAGTGTGCAAGCCTTTGATTTTGCCAGTGCCGGCAATATGTCGCTAGTGCTGCTGCTATTTGCTATTACAGTGTTGGCTCTTACCACCAGTTTGTCACGACGAGTGGGAGGACAACATGTCTCAAGCCGTCGCTGATCTCTATTGCCGAATTAGGCAAACTGAACATATTAATCTTGACGCTGAATTCACCTGTAAAGCGGGTGAGGTGCTTGCCGTTGTTGGTCCGTCTGGTGGTGGCAAATCAACCTTGCTGCGCATGATAGCGGGCCTCAATAAGCCACAGTCCGGTGAAATTAGTTACGGCAATGAGAGTTGGTTCTGCAGCGATAAGTCTATTCAGCTTACTCCGCAGCAAAGGCATTTAGGTTATGTGCCACAACATTTTGGCCTGTTTCCGAATCTCACCGCTTTAGAGAATGTGATAGCCGCACTAGACCATATTCCTAAGTCTGAGCGTGCAGCAAGAGCCAAAGATTGGCTTGAACGCGTAAACCTACATGGCTTGCCCGATAGACTGCCTGCTAATCTTTCTGGTGGTCAGCGGCAGCGTGTAGCTTTAGCCCGTGCCTTGGCACGAGAGCCTTCAGTCCTGCTGCTTGATGAACCTTTCTCGGCTGTCGATAGAGAAACAAGAGAGCGCCTATATTTGGAGTTGGCGCGCTTAAAAGAGCAACTGGCTATTCCGGTGATTATGGTAACCCATGATCTTAATGAAGCGCTGCTACTAGCAGACAGCATGATTTTGATCAGCCAAGGAAAAATGCTTCAGCAAGGCTCACCAAGAGAGGTGTTGACAAGGCCGCGTGATGAAGCGGTTGCCAAGCAGATGGGGCTACGTAATATTTTTGATGCTCGGGTGAT
Source organism: Shewanella sp. 10N.286.45.A1 (assembly GCF_041470405.1). Classification (NCBI taxonomy): domain Bacteria; kingdom Pseudomonadati; phylum Pseudomonadota; class Gammaproteobacteria; order Alteromonadales; family Shewanellaceae; genus Shewanella; species Shewanella sp. 10N.286.45.A1. Next base: position 22,505 of record NZ_JBFRMK010000073.1, on the reverse strand, counting down.
AGCGCAAGAGGAAGAGCGGCAGATCACTTGGCTAAAATTTGGTGAGCATCTTATTGCTAGCACCTATTTTGAAAGTTTAGATATCGGCACTAAAGTGCGCTGGGTTATCCCCAATCAGGGCGTTAGGTTTAATTCAATCAAGCAAGGCAGATTGTGTCGCAGTTTTAACAAACTCGATATTACCGTCGACTCGATGCTGGTAATGGGTGAGACGGTAAGAGTGTTAGCCAGTGTGGTCGGCGTAAAACATAAAATTAATGCTGAGGTGCCACTGCATCTAGCGAAAAAGCTGGAGCTTGTTGAAGGCTGCGAGACGACGGTAGCGTTGAAGTCTGAGTTGATCCATATCTTGGAGCTTCAAACTGAAACCGCAAGCTAGTTTTGGCAAAATGTATGATCAAAGTTTAATCTTTACGTCACCTTGCTGTTATGTGGTTTTTTATAATATGAACTCCTAATCTTGATGGGGAGTTACGCATTGAAGAAAACACTAACCGGCTCAATTATTTTATCTGCGGTATTAACCATGCCTGCAATGGCTGCTTATAATGGCCCAAGTGTTGCCCGTAATGCCTCGAGCGCCGCTGATGCTGCCAATGCTAAAGATGACACCCCCGTTGAATTAACAGGTTATCTAGTCCAAAATTTAGGTGATGAAAAATATCTATTTCGCGATGCAAGTGGTGATGTAGAAGTTGAAATTGATAATGCGTTGTGGCGTGAAATGGACGTCTCAAGTGACACTAAGGTTACTTTGATTGGTGAAGTTGACGATGAATGGCAAGGCATTGAAATAGAAATTGACAGTATGCGTCTGGTTTCTCAATAATTCTTTATAGAAAGTGGTTTAGCGTTTTAGTTTTCGGAGGAGCCATGGCTCGTTGGCTAGTTGGATTGTTATTAGTATCAGGTAGTGCATTTGCTGGACAAGGCTTGTATCCACTCATGTCGACCGGTGATTATCCATCACCGATAGAGATGATGCAGAAGCTCGAACAGTTGCACCCCGGCGTGATCTCTGAATTTGAAGCCGACCTCGACAATGGAGAGCTGGTTTATGAGTTTAAAGTTATCGATCCAGAAGCAAAAACGAAAATTGAATATGAATACCGTACGATAGATGGCAGCTTCAAGGAGCGTGATGTTGAACGCCTAAAAAATGGCGATAACGACGAGCTTGCTGGCATTTTGATGCTGAAAGAGAATGGCATCACATTTTCAGAGATGATTACCATTGTTTGTAAAGACAGCGGTGGTCATTTAGTTAAAGCTGAGGTCGATAACGACCTCGGTATAAGCTACATAGAGTTAGAAATTTTAGAGGTTGATGGTAAGCGTAAGTTAGCCTTCGACATGGAAAATAAGCAATTACTACCACTGCTCAAATGGGATTAAAGCATGAAAATACTCATGGTCGAAGACGACGCCACGACAGTTGAATATGTTGTAAAAGGATTTATAGAGCAGGGGCATAATATTGAAACGGCTACCGATGGTCATCAAGGATTATTGCTAGCAACCAGCATGAAGTATGACTTGATCATTTTAGACCGTATGTTACCGCAGCTTGATGGCCTTAAGTTACTCGCTGCACTGCGCGCCACTGGTAGCCAAACTCCAGTACTTATCTTATCGGCATTGAGTCATGTTGATGAGCGTGTCAAAGGCTTACGTGCAGGTGGCGATGACTACATGACTAAGCCATTTGCATTTTCAGAGCTATTAGTACGTGCTGAAAAACTGATGCAGCGCGGCGAATCTCAGCCAATGATGACGGACTTAAGTGTTGGCCCATTGTCGATTGAACTGTTAACTCGTAAGGTGACCCTTGATGGGCAAGAGATCTTACTGCAACCAAAAGAGTTTCAGCTACTGAAATATCTTATGGAGCATGAAAATCAAGTGATTAGCCGTACACTGCTATTTGAAGCTGTATGGGATTATCACTTTGATCCGCGCACCAATGTGATAGATGTGCATATTGCTAAGCTTAGACGCAAGTTCGAAGAGCTAGGTCATGGTGAGCTGATTGAAACTGTCCGAGGGGCAGGTTATCGCTTACGCCAAGGGCATTAAGCCCTATCAGAGTAGTGCGTGGCGCATTACTATTATTTTCTCTGCATTGGTGACCTTGATTATTGGCACCTTGCTACTAGGCATGTATCGCCAGTTGATTAATGAGCAAGAGTATCAACTCGACTTACACCTTGATGCAGAGAAGACCCGCTATCAACAGATGGCGCTAACGCTTGATAGACGCAGTTTTGCGACTCAAGTGCGCAGTGCCGATCCAAAAGTCGCCCTCATTGTATGGCGCAACTCCCTCGATCTTATTGGCTCTTTGAGCATGATCCCGAAAGACATGCCGATGCTACCTGCTAAGCGGGAATTTCCGGTCTTTACTGGTGGACCAGATAAGATACATATTCTGACTGGCGGCATGGTGATGACTCGCTATGGGCCAGTATTAATCGCGACTCGGGTCGACCAGCTCGGCACGCTAATTGATAAATTTACCAATGCCGCGATCACTGCGTTGATGCTAACCGTGGTGCTCACATTAGCGCTAGGTTATCTGTTTTCAAAGGCCATTTTACGAAGGTTAGTGCAATATAACCGCTTAAGTGAACAGATAGAGCAGGGGCAATATTCAACTCGATTACCGGTCAGTTGGCGTCAAGATGAATTCGATATGTTGGCGCAGCAATTTAACCGAGTACTAGACACCTTAGAAAAGAACCTCGCCGCTGTGCGCGGAGTTACCGATAATATTGCCCATGATCTGCGTACGCCACTGTCTCACCTGCGTATTGGTTTGGAGCAGTTACCAGATAAGCCTCAAGAGGAGCTGGCCGAAGGCTGCGCGATTATTACCGAAGAGCTAGATCACTGTTTGGCAACGTTCGACGCTATGCTGTCATTGACGCGTATTGAAGAGGGACAACAGACCTTAGAACTACAATCATTAAGCTTGCAGAATATCAGCCGAGACCTGTTTGAGATGGCTGAGGCGATGGCGGAGTTTAACGGCCAGTCGCTTAAGTTGATGACCGGTGAAGAGTTTAAGGTGAGTGGTGATAAGTACCTGTTGTTTCAAGCGCTATTTAATTTGGTGGATAACGCCATTAAATACTCCGGCGAAGGCGCTGAGATTGTTATTTCGCAGAATCGTAATGTGATATCAATTCAGGATAATGGCCCAGGGATCCCTGTTGGTTCTCGCGATAAAGTATTTGAGCGGCTAGTGCGCTTAGACCCAAGCAGACACCACAAAGGTACAGGCTTAGGTTTATCGATGGTGAAGGCGATTCTGTCACGGCATAATGCTAAAATAGCCTTAATGGACAACGAGCCGGGGCTAAAAGTACTGATTACTTTTTGATACCCGAGTATCTTGGTTGTTAAATTGCTCATGCCTGTTTGTGGAATCATTATGTACCAAATCATTGCCGATGAAGCTGATTTTATCGTTATTTGTAAGTCAGCTAATATCCATTTTCACAGTCAAGATGGCTCAGCGGGTGTGGTTGCCCAAGCAGAGCTTGATCTCGGGATTAAGTTATATTCAGTGCACAGGTTAGACACTATGACCTCCGGTTTACTGATCCTTGCAAAATCATCGGCTGCCGCGGCGGAATTTACTCGTCAATTTAGCGAGCATAAGGTTCAAAAGTACTATTTAGCGTTGGCAAAAGGCAAACCTAAAAAGAAACAAGGTTGGGTAGTTGGTGATATGGCTAAATCTCGGCGCAGTATGCATAAGTTACTGCGCAGCATGGATAACCCCGCTAAAACGCAATTTTTCTCTCATTCAGTCGGCGATGGCATACGCCTCTATCTGCTCAAACCATTAACCGGTAAAACCCATCAACTGCGAGTAGCATTAGCCAGTATCGGCGTTCCTATTTTAGGCGATGAACTTTATGGTGGTGATGCGTCTGACAGAGGTTATCTGCATGCTTATAGCTTAAATTTCAGCTATAAAGCGCAAGCTTATCAATACAGCGTTGCCCCACCATCAGGCGTTGCTTTTAACAGCCCCGCGGTAATTGAGCAACTCCAGCAGTGGCAAACCCCTGAGCAGTTAACTTGGCCTAAGGTCAAGTAGCTGCAAGTTTGTTGATAACCTCGCTTAAGGAATATCTAAGCTTCTGCATTCACAATCTAGCCGATAGCGCGTAAGATAGTCGCCTTAAAATACCGTTGTTTTAGAGTCCATTAAACTGTCACTGAATTCTGTATCTTCAGGTAGAACGGGTATAACTAACATCATTTTTATTTAAACATGAGTAGATAATTGTGCATACACGAGCCATATATCCAGGAACATTTGATCCCGTTACTAATGGTCACGCCGATCTGATTGAACGTGCGGCTAAATTATTTAAGCATGTGGTTATTGGCATTGCGCTTAATCCATCCAAGAAACCACGCTTTACCCTAGATGAACGGGTCGAACTGCTTAAGACCGTCACTGCTCATTTAGACAATGTAGAGGTGGTTGGTTTTAGCGGACTGCTGGTGGATTTTGCTAAAGAGCAGCAAGCTAGCGTGTTAGTTCGAGGCCTACGAGCTGTTTCAGATTTTGAATATGAGTTTCAACTAGCCAATATGAATCGCCGTCTTAGCCCAGATTTAGAAAGCGTATTTTTAACGCCAGCAGAAGAGAACTCTTTTATCTCTTCCACCTTGGTGAAAGAGGTAGCTCATCATGGTGGTGACATCAGTCAGTTTGTCCATATTAAAGTCGCTAATGCACTAATGAAGAAAGAACAGGGTTAAGCAGTAAATATGAGAAAATACGCATCATCACTCGGTATGAAGTCATTCAGTATTAAGGTGTTGGCACTTTTGAGTTTATGTTGCTCGGCGATGTTAAGTGCAGCGCCATGGGTCGACACCTCAGATATCTATTTGCGAGCCGACATTCAAGCATTGGCAGACGCTGGTGTGATTACCGTACCTGTAAATACCTACCCGTTAATGTGGTCTGGAATCGGTGCTGATTTGGCCAAAGCGGAGCCTTCAACACTGTCGGCCGCATTAGTAGATGCTTATGCTCGAGTTAATTTTAACTACCGTAATGCAGTTGAGAACCGTGGCAATACCCGTATTAAGCTTGCTGCTGCAAGTGATGCTGCAAGATTTCAACACTTTGGTTCTGACTACCGTGAGCAAGGTGAGCTCAATGCTTCTTATGAATACTTAGGTGATAGGTTTGCCTACAAGGTATCAGCTTCGGCTAATTATGATCCTGCAGATGACAAAGAGTTTCGTTTTGATGATTCCTATCTCGCGATGGCGATGGGAAATTGGATGGTGACGCTCGGTGCTGTCGAGCAGTGGTGGGGGCCTGGATTTGACTCTGCACTACATAAATCAAACAACGCCAGACCTATGCCATCACTAATGTTAAGCCGCAATAATGCCCAAGCGTTCGAGACACCTTGGTTGTCTTGGATTGGTCCGTGGAATTTTACTGCAGGCGTTAGCATGATGGAGGAGGAACGGGCGGTTCCTAATACACTATTGTGGAATTTACGCGGTTCTATCCGTCCATTTAGGCAGTTAGAGATTGGCGTATCTTGGACCACGCAATTTTGTGGTGATGGCCAAGAGTGTTCATTTGAAAGTGCCTTTAAATCGATTACCGGCCAGAAAGACTGCCGCTATGAAGAGGAGCTCGGCGGTTGCACCAACTATGGTAATCAGATGGCCGGCTATGATATCCGCTTTAGCGATACTTGGTACAACGTGCCGTTTGGCCTTTACTACGAGAGAACTTGTGAAGATTCTAAAGGCAGCATGCCATGGGATATTGTTGATTGTGGCTCGATGTTTGGTGCCGACACCCGTTTTAACTTAGATGGTCAGCAGTATAAGCTATTCTTCGAATACACCGACACCATGGTTTTTTGCGGTGAAGATGCTAATGCCTTTAACTGTTTTTATGAGCACTCAACCTATCAAAGTGGTTCACGCTATTACGGCCGCTCTCTCGGTAGCACTTATGACAGCGACGCCAATGTCTATGTATTGGGCTTAATCGGCCAGTACGCCAATAGCAAAGGCTTTACCTCATTGCTACGTTACGCTCAGCTGAATAAAGATGGTAAGACACCTAGTACACCATGGGCTCCACAGCCACCCAAAGAAGACTTGCTGATGTTAGAGTTGAGTTATCGCATGCCTATGTGGCAGGGGATGATGAGTGTTGGTGGCACAGTGTCGCAATCTGAGTTTGAAACCGAAGAAAATGATACTGATGCGACAGTATTTGGTACTTATGAATACCGCTTCTAGCCGCTCTTTTTTCGCTTCACAGAGATAAAAAGTGAACATTAAGCAGTTTGTTAGGCTTGTTGGGCTGCTGTTCATCGCTATATTGGTGGCGGTTGCAGTTCAACAAGGTTTCTTTCAACGCTTGAGTGATAGTCAATGGGTGGCTGATTATGTGGCCCAGAATGGCTCTCGAGCGGTGGCAGAGTTGGTATTGATGGGGGCTTTCTTTTCCTGCATTGGCGGTCCAAGGCAAGTATTAGCCTTTGTATTTGGTTACGCTCTTGGTGGAGTCCAAGGGGCTATTTTTGCTACAGTGGCCGCACTTCTTGGCTGCATTATCCTATTTTTCTTTTCCCGCTTTGTATTTCGCGAACAGATTAAGCGTCGCTTTGCACAAAAGCTGGCGCGGCTCGAAGCGCTGATTATTCACAAAACTTGGCTTAAAGCCTTAATGATCCGTCTGTTACCTTTGGGTAGCAATTACATCACCAACCTGCTTGCAGGAACCACCTGTGTCAGCCCGTGGCAGTTTTTTGTTGGCAGTGGTGTGGGCTTTCTGCCGCAGATGTTCATTTTTAGTTTTGCGGGTGCAGGCGTGAGCTTGAGCGACGAGCATCACCTGCTGGTGAGCATTGTGCTGTTTGCCATCGCGTTAGCGATAGGGATCTATCTTTACCGCACTCGATTAGGCAAACAGCTTACAAAGACAGATGATTAGCGCGGTTGGCAGATGCTGCAAAACACGGTTGCGCGTTGACCCAGCTTTATTTCACTGAGTAATTGACCACAATGGGTACAGGTTTCACCTCCCCGACCGTAGACATGCAGTTTTTGCGCAAAGTAACCGGGTTTGCCCTCAGCGTTGGTAAAATCTTTTAAGGTGGTTCCGCCTTGTTTAATTGCACGGGCAAGGATCTGTTTCACCTCAGCAACTAAAATGGTAATGCGCTCCGCATCGACTTTACCCGCCTCTGCTTGTGGATGAATACCCGCTGCAAATAGAGCCTCATTAGCATAGATATTACCGACCCCAACTACGATGTGATTGTCCATCAAGCACAGCTTTATCGCTTTTTTCTTATTGGCCAAAGCATCTAATAAATAACTGCTATTGAACGAGTCTTCTAACGGTTCTGGGCCAAGTTTTGAGAGTAATGGGTGGGCTTGTTCTGGCAATTCATTCCAAAGCCAAGCACCAAAACGTCGTGGATCGTTGTAACGTAGAATTTTGCCGCTGGCGAGTACCAAATCGATGTGGTCATGTTTCTCAACTGGACTGTTCACTGGCAAGATCCGCAAACTACCTGACATGCCTAAATGGACAATCGTCGTACCTGCATCAGTATCTATCAGTAGGTATTTGGCACGGCGACGTACAGCTCGAATCGTTTGGCCTATTATCTGTTTCGTTATGTCTGGCACAGGCCAGCGCAGTGAGGGGTTACGGATAATTAAATCCGTCACAGTGTTATCAATTAAATAAGGAGAAACTCCTTGCTTGGTGACTTCAACTTCGGGGAGTTCCGGCATTATTTAATCTCTTATCAATTTACGCAGTTGGCTACAGAATAGGGTTTAGTTAACTTTGGCTCGAATAATAGGTGTAAGTTGTTCTCGTAAGCTGGCGGGAATGAGGTACCAGTTACCTGCAGGTGATTTTAATAAGCCTTGCTCGCTAAATAGCATCCATACTTGCGCTGATTCAATATCGGCTATTTGGATCACAAGTTCAGCGGGTTCGCCTGCGGTTTCAGGTTGTTCGACTAAGGCTGAAATGTGCACTTCATTCCATGCATTAGCCCATTCTAGGCAGTTGAGCACTTCCTCACTACATTGCCAACCGGACTGGCGTTTTTGCAGCCAGTAATTACCCAGTTGCAGTTGAGAAAGCGGCGCAGATTGATCGAAAAGAGCTTGTGTTTGCATGGTTGGCTGGTGACGATTGTCTTCCACTACAGTGAGTACTGAGATCATTAAGATCGATGCCAGTATGATAATGGTATTCCACTTTTTTCGGGAAAAAGCCATAGGGATATAATTCAAAAGGTTACTTAAGTATCAAGTGTATCTGCAAGTTGGGGGAACCACAAATTTGCTGTGCGGTGGTGATTTCTTGAACATCAGCCTTAGCCTGACCTTTAAGTTAGACTTCGTCTAACAACTAAATCAATCAAGCTCCGCTTGATAAAGGTCGTGAGCTTCCAGCTCACACTCGGCCAAAAGGGGATCAACAGCAATCCCCTCTTGGATCACCCCTGCCGCCCCTAACGAAGTTGTTGATCCTTATACTTATGGATAAATCACTAACGCTTCCGATGGGGCATCCTGCCCCGCGAAAGCTAACCCGACTTCCTTGTCGGCTTTACGTGATTTATTCCAACACACTTCGGAAACTTCGATGGGGAACTGGTGTTTTCTGTGATTTGTGAGTGGATGTTGAGTTTTCTCTTTCTATTGTTAACGTTGAGCTCATTGAAGTTACTAGTGCTTGATTCCAGTAATAGATAGTAAGGTGACCAATAAAGCTAGAGCATATACTGAAGGTAGATCTATTGGTGTTGCTGGCATAAAATACACTGGCGGCTGCACATCAATTTCAGTCAACTATCGATACAAAACTATGATTGTAGAAAATGTGCTTCCTGAATATTACGCAGAAATGCTTGCTGTTTGGGAAAACTCAGTCCGAGCCACTCATGATGTTATAACAGAAGAAGATATTGAGTTTTTTAAACCAATAATTATCGAACAGGCCTTTCCTGCAGTAACACTGCGGTGCATTAAAAGCGAAAGCGGTTCAATCCTTGGATTTGTCGGTGTTCACGATGCCAAGGTTGAGATGCTATTTGTTTTAAATGAAGCTAGAGGCTTAGGCGTTGGTACAGTGTTATTGCAATATGCCATCGAGCAATTAGCCGCTGCCAAGGTTGATGTTAATGGGCTGAACCCACTTGCGGTAGGTTTCTATCAGCATATGGGTTTTAAAGTTGTTTCGCGCTCACCACTTGATGATATGGGTAAATCATTTCCAATTCTGCATATGGAGTTATAGGCTCGATACATTGTAGCCATATTTGTTAGAAGAAACGCCCAAAGCTAATAACTTTGGGCGTTTCCGCATCTGGTGTTGGGAATATCATTGACCATGATATTTGGGCATCCATGCCTCGCTCACGCAATTTTTCTTCAATGACTTCGACAACGCCGATGGGGGGAACTGGTGCCTTCTGTATTTCTTGAGTGGATGTCGATTTCACTCTTTCTATGGCTAACGCAGAGACTGAAATATTATGACTTTCTAAGTCAGTATAGGTTCGGCTAACTATAACCTTTTATTTTCATGGGTTTTGGATGGAATAGTATCAGAAGGCTGTTAATTCTAATTTTTCCTAGAGTAACTGCTAGGAGCTTTTACTCCTTAAGCAAAAACTGATTTTATTCAACATTAAAAGGATTTAGATATGTCAGACCATTATATCCACTTTATAAATGAATTAAGCGACGGCAGTAATGTGTATTTAGAAATGCAACATGACTTGGTAAAACGTTCTTACTGGACTTCGTCTGTAAGTAATGGGCAAGAGGTTAATTATAAGCCTTACTATCAATCGTACGACTATACGGTTGCTGTATATAAGTCCGAAAATGGAACTGAAGGAGCACTGATTGGAAAATACCAATATGCTTGCTGTAAAAAGCACAGCGTGTATGTAACATTAGCTGGCACAGTCGATTCCCCGACGTTCTCACATAGGGGGTAAAGTCGTGAGTTTCTAGCTCACACTCGGCCAAGAGGGGGTTGCTGTCTACCCCCTCTTGGCCATTTATTTTATAAAGAGTCCGTGCCGCCCCAGACGAAGTTGTCTTCCTCGTATTTATTCAAAATAGCCTAACGCTTCCGGTTGGACGTTTGCCGTATATGGATTTACAAATACTGTGCTGGAGTTTATACACGAGAAAGAGCGTGTGGGCATCAAGGTGCTTTTATTCAGCGCAATTAGGCAACGTAGCTGGGATATGGATTAGTTACTTTATATCAATGGGTTACGCTGACGTGTTGAGCGAAAACTAGTCACTTACAAATAAGATAAAGGGGTCAGATAAGATAAAGGTAAGATAAAGGGGTCAGAGCCCATTAGCTTTGCCCATTAGCTTTGCGCTCTGTTTTTATGCTTTAGTTTTATTTGTTTTTTATTGGATGCCCGGGTGCTAAGTGGCCGAATCTGACATTTAAATTGGCTTCAATGTCGGCTTTGAACTTATCGCTACCTAAAGGGTAATTATGGTTGGTGCAGTTGCGGATACTGTGAATTTCCTCTGTTGGTAAGGCGGTATTAAAGAGTTCACGGTAACGATATTGACGGGTTTCCGGAGTATCTCCAAGAGCCTGATAAATCGGGGGTGGCGTCAGGCAAGCAATATTTTTGCCCATCGCATTCGCTTGATAGCTAGACCATGCGTATTCGCTGGGGTGCCGAACCATGTTTGCTCTGATTGGATTGAGCTCGATATAGCGTTGGCAGGTCATGAAGTAGACTTCGCTATCGATAAGGCAAGCTTTATGGTGCGCCTCCCAAAGGGTGCCTGTACGCTTATAAAGTCGGTTTATGGTGCTGACATAAGCGCGTCCGACGCTCTGCATGACTTGTGAAATGCCCTCACTAGTAGCTGGAGTCATAAGCAGATGAACGTGGTTTGTCATTAGCACGTAGGCATGCAGTTGCACATTGTATTGTATTGAATTAATGCCTGAGTCAGTGCATTAATGTAGATTTTATAGTCGTCATTATTGAAAAAGCATGCGGCGCGATTATTGCCTCGCTGAATGATATGGCAGGTAATATTAGGGGCATAAAAACGAGGCTTTCTGGGCATATCCTATCTTGGATAATAAGTTTGGAAGCTAAGTATAGACGATAGCCATTAAAGGGCTCTGACCCCTTGACCCCTTTGTTTCCCTTTTTGTTGCCTTTGTTTCCCTTCTATCTTGGATAATAAGTTTGGAAGCTAAGTATAGACGATAGCCATTAAAGGGCTCTGACCCCTTTGTTTCAAAATACCGGATAGGAGTAACTGCTATCATCACCTAAACGGATTGGAAATGTTTGCGTTTTCTCACGCAGCATCAATTGATCGACCGCGCCTTGCTCTGCTGCAATATAGACAAATGAATCACCTTGATGCGACTGTGTAGGCATGATGTTTATCGCCTTGTCGTGAGTGAGACGCTGAATATTAGCTGGCGCCAGCTGTTGCTTATCATGCTGAAGGTAGCGCCAGTCAAAGATAAACACAGAGGCTATCACTAGGTAGGCGGGCCATCGCATTACGCCGATAACTTGACGTTCCTCGTTGGCAACAGTCGCTTGGATTAGCGCTGGCTCGTTTTGCAGCGTAATTTGCTGCTCAGTGGTAAGCGCATTAAGCACCGTGACATCAGCAACTAACTTGTAACCGACTTTACGAATAGTAGCGATATATTCAGGGTTACTGGCATTATCTTTAAATAGCCGTCGTAACGAAGACATTACTCTGTTCAGTGCATCTTCGGTGACCACTTGTTTGGGCCAAAACTCATCAAACAACACTTGTCTGCTGACAGTTTCTCCGGGTCTTGATGCTAGGTATTGCAATACCATCATCGCCTTAGGTTATACCAACACTTTTTCATCGCCTAGCCACGCAAGATTTCGTTGGCAATCAATTTGCCAAGCGTTAATCGAAAAGTAATCGGGTAGGTTATCGGTCATTAGTTTGATTTTTTTGTTGGTTTTATCAGCAGTATAAGGGAGTTAAAGCAAGGGTACTAATAGAAACTAAGCAGCAAGAGTAATGGTCAAGTTTAACCATTAAGTCAGTGTTTATTGCTGATTTCTTTTAAGTATCAATGACAGTGTGCTGTTGCTGGCGAACTATTTTCAATCAATTAAATTAGCAAATTCCATTTTTTAGCGTTAAAAGCGCGCGTGACGACATTAAAATTACTGCTTAGCTGTGGTATCTTGAGCGCAATATTATCTATTTGGCATCACTTCACTTTATGCAAAACATTGCACAGCTTATTGCTGAAGAATTAAACGTCCGTCTTCAGCAAGTTAACGATACGATTTCATTACTGGATGACGGTGCAACAGTACCGTTTATTGCTCGCTACCGTAAAGAAGCGACGGGTGGACTTGATGATGCGCAGCTGCGTACATTGAACAGTCGTCTTAGTTGCTTACGTGATCTTAATGAGCGTCGTAACGTGATTTTATCGAGCATCGAAGCCCAGAGTAAATTAACCCCTGAGCTCAAAGCTGCGATAAATGCCGCTGATAGTAAAACTCGTCTAGAAGATCTCTACCTGCCTTATAAGCCTAAGCGTCGTACTAAAGGCTTAATCGCCATTGAAGCGGGTATTGAGCCATTAGCCGATTTTTTACTTGCTAATCGCAATGCTGATTGTGAAGCAAAGGCAGCTGAATTTATCAATGCTGCAGCGGGCTTTACCGATAGCAAGTCAGTATTAGATGGCGCGCGCTTTATCTTAATGGAGCGTTTTGCTGAAGATGCTGAGTTACTGCAAAAGATCCGTACTCACGTTAAGCAAAATGCTGTACTTGAAAGCCGTATGGCTAAAGGTAAAGAGAAAGAGGGTGCCAAATTTAGAGATTACTTTGAGCACTCTGAAAAGCTAACTAAGGTGCCATCGCATCGCGCCCTCGCAATGCTGCGCGGTCGAAACGAAGGTATGTTGAGCTTAAGTATCAATGCTGATCCAGCCAAAGAAGCGAAGCAAGCTAGCTACTGTGAGGTGATCATTGCTGAACACTTCAAACTGGCGCTGAACGACGGTGCCGTTGACCAATGGTTAAAGACGGTTGTTAGCGCCACTTGGCGAGTAAAAATTGCACTGCAGATGGAAACTGAGTTCTTTGGCCGTATGCGTGAGAGCGCAGAAAGCGAAGCGATTAATGTGTTTGCGCGTAACTTAGGCGACCTGCTAATGGCAGCTCCTGCGGGTGCTAAAGCGACACTGGGTTTAGATCCTGGTCTGCGAAGCGGCGTTAAAGTAGCAATTGTAAATAACACCGGCAAGCTAGTGGCACACACCACTATCTTCCCTCATGCTCCACAAAAGCAATGGGATAAGTCAGTTAGAACCTTGGCCAATTTGGCTAAAATGCATAAAGTTGAGCTGATTGCGGTTGGTAATGGCACTGCATCGCGTGAAACAGACAAGTTAGCCGCTGAATTGATCACCATGGTAAAAGCAGAGCTGCCTAGTTTGACCAAAGTGATGGTCAGTGAAGCGGGCGCATCTGTGTATTCGGCTTCTGAACTTGCCTCTGAAGAGTTCCCTGATATTGATGTGTCTATTCGCGGTGCGGTATCGATTGCACGCCGTTTACAAGACCCGTTGGCCGAATTAGTAAAAATTGAACCTAAAGCGATTGGTGTTGGCCAGTATCAACATGATGTTAGCCAAAGCATGCTTTCTACCTCGCTTGAAGCTGTGGTTGAAGATTGTGTGAATGGTGTGGGTGTTGATGTGAATATGGCATCAGCTGCACTGCTGGCACAGGTGGCTGGGCTTAATAAAACCTTAGCGCGAAATATTGTGACTCACCGTGATGAACAGGGACGATTTGCCAACCGTAAATCACTGCTTAAGGTTGCGCGTTTAGGGCCAAAAGCCTATGAGCAAGCTGCTGGATTTTTGCGGATCAGCGATGCGGAAAACCCATTAGATGCATCATCTGTTCACCCTGAGGCCTATTCTCTGGTTGAGGCTATTGCTAGTGCAAAGCAACAATCAGTTGCCAGCTTAGTCGGTAATAGCGAACTGTTAACCAGTATCGACGCTAAAGACTTTATCACCAGTGATTTTGGCCTGCCAACGGTGACCGATATTTTGGCGGAGCTTGATAAGCCTGGACGCGATCCTCGTGGCGAATTTAAAACGGCGACCTTTAAAGAGGGGGTCGAGCAGATAGGCGACCTTAAACCTGACATGATCTTAGAAGGTGTGGTCACTAATGTGACTAATTTTGGTGCGTTTGTTGATGTAGGCGTACATCAAGATGGGTTAGTACACATCTCTTCGATGACTGAGAAGTTTATCGATGATCCGCATAAAGTGGCTAAAGCCGGTGATATTGTCAAAGTTAAAGTGATGGAAGTGGATGCTGAAAGGCGTCGTATTGGTCTGAGCATGCGCTTGACTGATAAAGCCGGCGAGGCACCGAAAACAGCGCCACGGCCTTCAAATAATGCCACTAAGCATAAAGGGGCTAAACCGCAGTCTCAGTCACACAGTAAAGCTAAGCCAAAACAACCTGCAAATGCAGCGATGGGTAATGCTTTTGCTGATGCGTTTGCCAAACTGAAAAAGTAACCCACAAATTATCAGTCATAAGCCCCAACAGATGTGATATCTGTTGGGGCTTTTTTGTGCTCAATTTATGTGTGCTTTCCTCGTTTTATTATGCTCTTCGTTCATTCACTTACCCCAAAACCGCTAAACTTTTGCTGAGTGAGTAAATCTTTATTGTGGTTGGTATAGGTTAATGAGGTCAAAAATGTGCGCTATGTTAGTTAAAACGACTGTAACTGAGCGATAAGGTTTAAATAGCTTGAATATAACCTGGTAAAGGATATGTTATATCCCGCTTTGATTTTGAAACTTATTAGTGACATGGAGGTCTGAACTAATTGGAAAACGCTTCATAGAAAGCGCTCACAGAATAAATTAGGATTACCATTTTGACTCGTTCACATACTTTAGGGCCGTTTCGCCCCATTATAATCTTTGCCGCTATCTCGTTAGTGATCATTATGCTCAGTCGATTAGGTTTGGCGATTTGGCAGTTTGAGCGTGTTGATGTAGCTGCTGGTTGGTCACATTTATTGCTACAGGGCTTACGTGTCGATTTTGCGACTATGTGTTGGCTTTGGGGCGCCGCAGCGCTCGGTACCGCTATTTTTTCTGGCGAGCACTTGATTGGTCAAATCTGGAACAAAATATTACGTGTTTGGCTGACGCTTGGCCTGCTCACTTTAGTCTTCCTTGAGATATCAACACCTTCATTTATTGCTGAATATGGTGTTAGACCGAACAGGTTATATGTCGAATACTTAATTTACCCTAAAGAAGTGTTTTCAATGCTGTGGGCGGGTAGAAAGTTTGAGTTGATTTTATCTGCACTTATTAGTGGTGCTGTAATTTTTGGTGGTTGGAAGCTAAGTGGTTACCTAATAAGCCAAAAGCAAACCTATCCTCGTTGGTATTGGCGTCCTGTATTAGGCGTGCTAGTGATAGTTATCGCGCTTTTAGGTGCGCGTTCAAGCCTGGGACATCGTCCACTTAACCCTTCTCTGGTCGCCTTTTCGAGCGATCCGCTAGTCAACTCATTAGTGACTAACTCTGCTTACTCTTTAGTGTTTGCTATAAAACAAATGGGCAATGAAGCCGATGCTGCAAAGATATACGGCAAACTGCCTAAAGAGGACGTGGTTAATATTATTCGTCGTGAAAGCGGCAGACCACTCACTGACTTTTTGTCAGATGAGTATCCGAGTATTTCTAAGAACACCGCCAGTTATCAAGGCAAACCAAAGAACTTGGTGATTATTTTACAAGAGAGCCTTGGCGCAAGGTTTGTAGGCAGTTTAGGCGGTTTACCATTAACGCCTAACATTGATGAGCTCTCGAAAGAGGCGTGGGCGTTTGAACGCATGTATGCCACTGGTACTCGCTCTGTGCGTGGAATTGAGGCCGTAGTGACAGGCTTTACTCCTACTCCAGCGCGTTCAGTGGTAAAGCTAGGTCGCAGCCAAACTGGTTTCTTTACCTTAGCGTCGCTATTAAAGGAACATGGCTACCGCAATCAGTTTATTTATGGCGGTGAAAGCCACTTCGATAATATGCGCAGCTTTTTCTTAGGCAATGGCTTTACCGATATCATTGATGAGTCTGATTACGTTAATCCCAATTTTGTCGGCTCTTGGGGTGCTTCAGATGAAGATCTTATGTATCGTGCAAATGATGAATTTGAGCGACTTCATAAAGAGGGTCAGCCTTTCTTCAGCTTAGTATTTAGCTCGAGTAATCACGATCCATTTGAGTTCCCTGATGATCGAATTGAACTGTATGAACAGCCAAAACAGACACGTAATAATGCTGCTAAGTATGCAGATTATGCTGTAGGTGAATTCTTTAAAAAAGCTAAGCAGTCAGATTACTGGAAAGATACTATCTTTGTAGTTGTAGCGGATCACGACAGCCGAGTAGGCGGTGCTGAGTTAGTTCCTATTTCCAGATTCCGTATTCCGGGTTTGATTTTAGGTGAAGGGATAGAACCAAAACTGGATAGTCGTGTAACCAGCCAAATAGATTTAGGGCCGACTGTACTCTCTTTAATGGGCGTGAGTGACAACTATCCGATGTTGGGTCGCGACTTGACCAAAACTCCAGATGACTGGCCTGGTCGTGCGTTAATGCAGTACGATAAAAACTTGGCTTATCTGCGTGGTGATGATGTGGTTATCTTGCAACCAGAACACCCTGCAACTGGCTTTGTTTATGACCCTGTGGCTGAAAAATTACGTCCGAGTCCACAATCAGATGAGATGAAAAAGACTGCATTGGGTTGGGCATTATGGGGCAGTATGGCTTACCAGAAAGGACTTTATAGCGACCAGAAGTTGTAGCTTTATACAGTGGTAAGCATGTCGGGCTCAGATTTTGGCTGAGTCCGAGTTTGATAAAATGCCTCTATATGTGCACCAAAGGCGCGGTAGAACTGTAACGTTTCATTCGGTAAATGTTTACTCTCTGCCGTTGCTTGTTTCTCTGCGGGCTGATTTGGTAGCTTGATGTCACTGCGCTTTAATGGTGAGCGGTAACTAAATAGCTGTTTTAAATCCAGTGCTGGGGGGCGCTTTTGTTGCTCCTGCTGAGATTGTTCCTGTTGTGACCCGCCTTGCTGCTTGTCCTGTACTGAACCACGCAACTTTGCCTGTGCTTGAGCTTGTTCGGCTGTACGTTCATTTTGCGGGTTAAAGGCGCGTTCCTCATGACCTTTACTGGCTTGTGGTGGCGGCAATACCGGTGGACGCTGTTGGTTATCCGTGCGCGCAGAGTCAGTCGCTACATTAGAGGTAGAGATGGGCACATTAGGATAATTGGTAACAACCAGCATAGACAATTCCATTTCAAGTCATGGTTAAATGTTAACCAATATTGACTTAATAATAAAGCTGTTTTGCTATTAAGAGTGTTGATTTGTTGTACTTTTAAGCCACTCTTGCACGCAGGTAACAAACTCATCTGTATGGCTGATAAAAGGCGCATGAGAAGCTTTTACCAGTATAGTGTCTTGAGTATTTTCCATCACCGGCATCAGCTTTATTACCTTGCGGGGAACCAGCCCGTCAAGCTTGCCCCATATCCTCAGCCAAGGTTGCTTTATTGTCGAAACTTGCCCTCTTAAATCAACATTCGCCAGCATCGCGAGCCCCTGTTCGAGTGCATCAAACTTTGCTTGCGGCTTAGCTAACACCCACTCTCGTAGTTGCTTAATATCGCCTTTGGCGGTTTGGCTGCCCATAGCTTGGATGGCAAGAAAACGCTCAATGGTTTTATTGAGGTCTAGCTGTAACTGGCTAGCAAACTGCTCCAATACACTCGGCGAGATCCCCGGCCAAGACTCCTCTTCACGCGCCATAAAACAGGGCGATGAGGCAATGGTGCATAAGCGTCTGACGTGCTGTGGGTATTTAATTGCCGCTAATGAGGCAATTAACCCTCCTAGTGACCAACCGATCCAAATAGCGGGTTGCGGTACGTTGGCAATGATAGCTGCAAGCCAGTCGTCTATTTCACCGTTAACGATTGGGCTATCACCAAAACCGGGCAGATCGACAAAGTGAAACCTATACTCAGGTAACATGTCAGGCAAAGCGTTAAATACAGCGCTATTGACGCCCCAGCCATGTAGCACCACAACATCGATACCTTGACCAACAGATTTGACATGTAACTTAGTTTGACTCACAGATTTATCCTGTTGTTTTGATCATAACGTGTATGAAAAAGGAATTTCATTATTACTCAATCTACCTTGCTGCGAAGGCTCGCGGCTATGTTACCCAATCGCTGCTTAATGTGCCATCAACAGATTTTATCGAATCAAACGGGTATCTGTGCTGTTTGTTTAGACGCCTCTATTTATAACGTTCCCGTTTGCCTAGGCTGCGGTAAAGAGATGCCTTTACTGGCTGAGTATTGTGGAGGATGTCAGCGAAAAAATAGCTTAAAGGTCATTGCGGCTTGCCGTTATCATGATGGTCTTGGGCATTGGGTTGGACAGATAAAGTATCAGGCTCAATTTGCGATAATAGAGGTGATGGTTGATGCACTCATTAGGCGGTTACATTTTTTAGTTGAGCAAGGTTTTGTTAAAATGCCACAAGCAATTATTGCCGTGCCATTACACCCGCAGCGCCTAAGAAATCGGGGCTTTAACCAAGCTTGGTTGATTGCAAAAACACTGTCGACTAAGTTACAGCTGCCGCTGCTTGATGGTGTGATCATTAGGCAAGCAAACACTTTGCCTCAGGCTGGGTTATCGGGTGCTATGCGTCGAAAAAATCTGCTCGATGCCTTTAGCTTAACTGCTGATATTACTCAGCAGCGAGTCGCCATCGTCGATGATGTGGTCACCACTGGCACCACGGTTTCAGAAATCTCCAGTTTGTTATCTAAGCAATATATCGATGCGCAAGTCTGGTGCCTCGCAAGAGCTGAGGCGCCAGGACTCAATTAAAAAAGTGGCAAAGGTTAATGAAGCACAGGTATAAAATAGAGCGCATTGGCGTAAAGTTTTTCTGAGCCGAGCCAGATATTCCTAAACAATAGGTTATCAGTCAATGCAACGACTGCCCCTTTACCTCTGGACTCAACGACAATCGCTGGTGAATTAGCAAAACTGCTCTGATATTCTTGCGCCATATAGCCGCTTAATAGTGGCTGTGATGAATAGCTTGCTGCGACGCTAAAGTCGTTAGTTGCTTGTGCAAATCCAAGCGCTTTGTTTTTCATAACCGCTAAACGATTGCCGGTAATACCAAAGTTCATTGGGTGGCTCTTGTCCAGTTTCAACTCCACAATTGCGCCACCAATCTCTTGTCTGGCACTAAAGGAGGATTTTTTATCGAAAGTAAGGCCTGCACCATTAAAGAGCTGTTTATAAAAGCGCTCCCCCCTAAGGCTAGTTTTGAGAAAGTTAGCTTTATTGAGCCAAGCGAGTGCACCTTTTTGAGCGATGACTATGCCACCATCAGCGGTAAAAGGAGCTAACTTACGAGCGAACTTCTCATCCAGGCCACTGTAACTGCCGCCAGCCAGAATAATATGGCTGTAGTTACTGAGTTTGATGGCGCTGAGGTTATTAATATCGACTAAGGTTGTCGGCACGTTAAGTTGTGAGTCCATGTAATACCAAATCTGACCGACTTCGGGTATAGAGGTCCCTTTACCGCTAATAATCAGTGGCTTGATTGGGCGGATAACTTTAAAGTCTGGGCTGCCTAAATCGATTCCAGTCACTGAACTGCTCGAATTGGTAGCGGTTATTTCTAGTTGCATCTCTTGGCTGAGTTTAAGCAGCATTTTATTTAAATCATTGGCGGAATGACCATCTTGTTTTAAGGGGATTTGTAACGTGCCAGCAGGGAAGTCTAGTTGGCTATTATTACTTTTTATTGTAAATGGTTTAGCGGCAAATTTGACCTGAACACCATGACTAAGCAATTGCTGTAATGCCGGTGCGGCTTGGTTTTGACGCCAATCAATTAATATAGCAACAGCCTTAGGTGACCATTTCGGTTGCTTAAACTGTGGTGCCGTTTGACTCAATACACTGAGTTCGAGTTTGACATTTTGCCGTACGGTTAGGTTTAAAGCGTGTTGCAAATTCCAGGTCGAAACATCATAAAAAGTGGGATCGTTAAATTCAGTTCTATTATCAAATAGCGCTGTTAATAATGAACTCTGGGCTTGGTGATCGGGTACGAAGATACTGCTATCGACATCAAATGACCCACCGCCTTGGGTCAGTGGATTGGTCAGGTAGTAATACTCTATATGATGCTGTGATAACAGAGCCGTTAGCTGCTTAATACGTTGATTATCATTGGCTGTAGAGATCAAACGTCCAGACTGACGCGGTTTCTTTTTCTTGGGTTTTTGGTGCTTATTGCTGAAGAACTCAGTTTGGTAATCTTGCAGCTCCGACTTGAGGGCTAATGCACCTTTTAAGCTTGAAATAGAGGTTGCGTACTGATTATCTATCGCTTCATTAAAACGAACAATACCATTGCTTGAATCCTGCTGTTGACCGCGAGCACTAGCCTGTTCAAACAATACGCCGATAGCGCCATTGATATCGGGGTAGGTTGAGCCTTTGCCATAAAAAAAGTCATCAAATAACTGACGGCTAAAATAACTCTGTTTTTTATCATCTAATGCCGCTTGATGATAGGCGGCTAGCTTTATGGTCAACTTTTGATTTGCTGCTGGTGTTAGCGGGTGAGTGCGCTCAGGTACACCGGGTTGGAAAAAGTAAGTTTGGTTGTGGCCCATCTCGTGAAAATCGCCTACATAGTGGGGTTGCCAACGGTGAAAGAGTGCGACTCGTCCTTGAGACTCAGGGTGTCTGAGAAACAACCAATCTCGATTTAAGTCTGCCAGATAATGGTTACTTCTGCCGCTTGGCCAGCCTTGTTTATGTTCCTTATGGTTTGGATCGCTGACAACGACTTTGCCAGCATAACCATTCGCCCAAGTTGAAAACCTATCCATGCCATCAGGATTTTGGCTTGGGGTGATCAGTACCACTGCATTTTCCAGTAGATTAGTAACCCATTTATCTTCACTCGTTGCCAGCATGTGGCTTAGTTTTAGTGCTGCATGGGCACCACAGGCCTCATCACCATGTATTGAATAGGCCAGCCAAATAATTATTGGGCCAGACTGTTCGCCAAGATACTTAACTTGCTGCCGTTGTTTTAGTATTTCATCTAGTTGTTGTTGATTATTGGCTGAGGTAATGACAGCTGTAAGTTGCTGACGCCCTTCATGGCTAATACCAGTATTCTCTAATGATACTCTTGGGTTCTGCTGTGCTATCTCTTTTAGGTAGTAGTTGACTTGATCATGACGGAGTAAGTATTGCCCAAGTGGGTAGCCAAGAAACTCTTCAGGACTAGTCGTGGTGACTCCATAGAGTGGATTATCAGTCAGTCGGGTCTTCTTTGCCTCTGCGGAAACAGAGAGCAACATCAAAAAAACGAATACAAAGGTAACAGCAGTTTTCAGCATCGAAATGTTCATTATATTTATAATATTACGCTTAAATTAGCAGCTCAGCGGCGACAAAACCATAAGCAACCGAGATAAAAAATTGTGATCAAAATAGCGATAATTCTCTTTGTGTGACCATTAAGGGCTACAAAGCGCGACTCAGTAGGAGTATTATAGGGTTAATTCTTACTAAAACACTCAGGTTTATTCCTGACGGAGCTATGTTTTCATGATTACCATTTCCGAAACAGCTCAGGCGCATTTTGTTAATTTGTTATCAGATCAGCCTGAAGGAACTCACATTCGAGTATTTGTTATCAGCCCTGGCACAGCGCAGGCTGAGTGTGGTGTTTCTTACTGTCCACCAGATGCTGTTGAAGCAGATGACACAGAACTAGAGTTTAATGGCTTTAATGCCATGGTTGACGAGAAGAGCGCTCCTTTTCTTGAAGAAGCCACCATTGATTTTGTTACTGACCAGTTAGGTTCACAGCTAACGCTTAAAGCGCCTAATGCTAAGATGCGTAAAGTCTCTGGTGATGCACCATTGGTTGAGCGTATTGAGTATGTGATCCAGTCTGAGATCAACCCACAGCTAGCAAGCCATGGTGGTAACATCATGCTGGTAGAAATTACTGAAGATGGCATTGCTGTTCTGCAGTTTGGTGGTGGTTGTAATGGTTGTTCTATGGTTGATGTGACCCTAAAAGATGGCATTGAAAAGCAGTTGCTTGATATGTTCCCTGGTGAATTGACAGGCGTTAAAGACGTTACTGAGCACCAGCATGGTGATCACTCTTACCAGTAATAGCAATCAGTAACGTTATGATTGAATTTAAAACGCGACCATTGGTCGTAATGCCGGTCAGTTAAG
>NZ_JBFRMK010000072.1:0-5049 GCF_041470405.1 Shewanella sp. 10N.286.45.A1 | reverse complement strand
AAAACCCATCAGGGTTGTATGGTTAAGCCTCACGAGTCATTAGTATCAGTTAGCTCAACGCCTCACAACGCTTACACACCTGACCTATCAACGTCCTAGTCTCGAACGGCTCTTTAGAGGAATTAAATTCCTAGGGATGACTCATCTTAGGACTCGCTTCCCGCTTAGATGCTTTCAGCGGTTATCGATTCCGAACGTAGCTACCGGGCAATGCTATTGGCATAACAACCCGAACACCAGCGGTTCGTCCACTCCGGTCCTCTCGTACTAGGAGCAGCTTCCTTCAATCATCCAACGCCCACGGCAGATAGGGACCGAACTGTCTCACGACGTTCTGAACCCAGCTCGCGTACCACTTTAAATGGCGAACAGCCATACCCTTGGGACCGACTTCAGCCCCAGGATGTGATGAGCCGACATCGAGGTGCCAAACACCGCCGTCGATATGAACTCTTGGGCGGTATCAGCCTGTTATCCCCGGCGTACCTTTTATCCGTTGAGCGATGGCCCTTCCATACAGAACCACCGGATCACTATGACCTACTTTCGTACCTGCTCGACGTGTATGTCTCGCAGTTAAGCTGGCTTATGCCATTGCACTAACCGTACGATGTCCGACCGTACTTAGCCAACCTTCGTGCTCCTCCGTTACTCTTTGGGAGGAGACCGCCCCAGTCAAACTACCCACCAGGCACTGTCCCGAACCCCGATTCAGGGGCCGCGGTTAGAACATCAAAACTACAAGGGTGGTATTTCAAGGTTGACTCCACTCCATCTAGCGATTGAGCTTCAAAGTCTCCCACCTATCCTACACATGTAGGTTCAATGTTCAGTGCCAAGCTATAGTAAAGGTGCACGGGGTCTTTCCGTCTAGCCGCGGGTATACGGCATCTTCACCGCAATTTCAACTTCACTGAGTCTCGGCTGGAGACAGCGTGGCCATCATTACGCCATTCGTGCAGGTCGGAACTTACCCGACAAGGAATTTCGCTACCTTAGGACCGTTATAGTTACGGCCGCCGTTTACCGGGGCTTCGATCATGAGCTTCTCCGAAGATAACCCAATCAATTAACCTTCCGGCACCGGGCAGGCGTCATACCGTATACTTCCTCTTGCGAGTTTGCACAGTACTGTGTTTTTGATAAACAGTTGCAGCCACCTGGTATCTGCGACTGCCAACAGCTTAGGGAGCAAGTCCCATCACCGTCGGCAGCGTACCTTCTCCCGAAGTTACGGTACCATTTTGCCTAGTTCCTTCAGCCGAGTTCTCTCAAGCGCCTTGGTATTCTCTACCCAACCACCTGTGTCGGTTTGGGGTACGATTCCTGCTAACCTGAAGCTTAGAAGATTTTCCTGGAAGCATGGCATCAACTACTTCAGTCCCTTAGGACCTCGTCATCAACTCTCAGCCTAGTGTGTACCCGGATTTGCCTAAGTACACAGCCTACAGCCTTAAACGCGGACAACCAACGCCGCGCTAGCCTAGCCTTCTCCGTCTCTCCATCGCAGTTAGCAGAAGTACAGGAATATTAACCTGTTTCCCATCGACTACGCCTTTCGGCCTCGCCTTAGGGGTCGACTCACCCTGCCCTGATTAACATTGGACAGGAACCCTTGGTCTTTCGGCGAGGGAGTTTTTCACTCCCTTTATCGTTACTCATGTCAGCATTCGCACTTCTGATACCTCCAGTGTGGGTTACCCCTTCACCTTCAACGGCTTACAGAACGCTCCTCTACCGCACTAGATAAATCTAGTACCCATAGCTTCGGTGTATTGCTTAGCCCCGTTAAATCTTCCGCGCAGGCCGACTCGACTAGTGAGCTATTACGCTTTC
This sequence comes from Shewanella sp. 10N.286.45.A1, assembly GCF_041470405.1. Taxonomy (NCBI): domain Bacteria; kingdom Pseudomonadati; phylum Pseudomonadota; class Gammaproteobacteria; order Alteromonadales; family Shewanellaceae; genus Shewanella; species Shewanella sp. 10N.286.45.A1. Next base: position 3,213 of record NZ_JBFRMK010000072.1, on the reverse strand, counting down.
TTTAAATGATGGCTGCTTCTAAGCCAACATCCTAGCTGTCTAAGCCTTCCCACATCGTTTCCCACTTAGCAATAACTTTGGGACCTTAGCTGATGGTCTGGGTTGTTTCCCTTTTCACGACGGACGTTAGCACCCGCCGTGTGTCTCCCGTATAGTACTCATTGGTATTCGGAGTTTGCAAAGGGTTGGTAAGTCGGGATGACCCCCTAGCCTTAACAGTGCTCTACCCCCAATGGTATTCGTACGAGGCGCTACCTAAATAGCTTTCGAGGAGAACCAGATATCTCCCGGTTTGATTGGCCTTTCACCCCCAGCCACAAGTCATCCGCTCATTTTTCAACATAAGTCGGTTCGGTCCTCCAGTTGATGTTACTCAACCTTCAACCTGCCCATGGCTAGATCACCGGGTTTCGGGTCTACACCTTGCAACTAAACGCGCAGTTAACACTCGGTTTCCCTACGGCTCCGCTATTCGCTTAACCTCGCTACAAAATGTAAGTCGCTGACCCATTATACAAAAGGTACGCAGTCACGGTCTCAAGAACCGCTCCCACTGCTTGTACGTATACGGTTTCAGGTTCTATTTCACTCCCCTCACAGGGGTTCTTTTCGCCTTTCCCTCACGGTACTGGTTCACTATCGGTCAGTCAGGAGTATTTAGCCTTGGAGGATGGTCCCCCCATGTTCAGACAAGATGTCACGTGTCCCGTCCTACTCGTTTTCACGTAAAGTTAGTTTTCATGTACGGGGCTATCACCCTGTGCCGCTGTGCTTTCCAACACATTCCACTAACACCCTCTACGCTTAAGGGCTAACCCCCGTTCGCTCGCCGCTACTAGGGGGATCTCGGTTGATTTCTTTTCCTCCGGGTACTTAGATGTTTCAGTTCCCCGGGTTTGCCTCTTTAACCTATGAATTCAGTTAAAGATACATGCTTATGCATGTGGGTTTCCCCATTCGGACATCGTTAGCTCAAATGCTTGTTACTAGCTCGCCAACGCTTTTCGCAAGTTACTACGTCCTTCATCGCCTCTGACTGCCAAGGCATCCACCATATACGCTTAGTCACTTAACCATACAACCCAAATAAGTCTCTATGAGAGATATCCGTTGTTTCAAGCGGGTAAGCTTAAAACAGTCGTATCGTAACTAATGGTTTCTACTTTCGCCAAAATTAGAATTTTTAACTCATGACCGTTAAGTCATAAGCCAAGACACTTAATGTTTAAGTGTTTAGAACTCAATTTTTTAATTTCGCGTTAATCCTATAAATAACAGTACGATAAATCGTAGTTGCTATCCCTTTCAGATTAACACTATCAGCTTTCCAAATTTTTAAAGAACGACATCAACTACGTGAAGTAGGATGTGTTTGCTCATTAACAAGCAATCTGTGTGAACACTCAACGTAATTTCTTACTAACAGATGTGAGTTAGTCGTATAGGTAAGGAGGTGATCCAGCCCCAGGTTCCCCTAGGGCTACCTTGTTACGACTTCACCCCAGTCATGAACCACACCGTGGTAAACGCCCTCCCGAAGGTTAAGCTATCTACTTCTGGTGCAGCCCACTCCCATGGTGTGACGGGCGGTGTGTACAAGGCCCGGGAACGTATTCACCGTAGCATTCTGATCTACGATTACTAGCGATTCCGACTTCATGGAGTCGAGTTGCAGACTCCAATCCGGACTACGACCGGCTTTGTGAGATTAGCTCCACCTCGCGGCTTCGCAACCCTCTGTACCGACCATTGTAGCACGTGTGTAGCCCTACTCGTAAGGGCCATGATGACTTGACGTCGTCCCCACCTTCCTCCGGTTTATCACCGGCAGTCTCCCTAAAGTTCCCACCATTACGTGCTGGCAAATAAGGATAAGGGTTGCGCTCGTTGCGGGACTTAACCCAACATTTCACAACACGAGCTGACGACAGCCATGCAGCACCTGTCTCAGAGTTCCCGAAGGCACTAAGCTATCTCTAGCGAATTCTCTGGATGTCAAGAGTAGGTAAGGTTCTTCGCGTTGCATCGAATTAAACCACATGCTCCACCGCTTGTGCGGGCCCCCGTCAATTCATTTGAGTTTTAACCTTGCGGCCGTACTCCCCAGGCGGTCTACTTAATGCGTTAGCTTGAGAACCCAGTGTTCAAGACACCAAATTCCGAGTAGACATCGTTTACGGCGTGGACTACCAGGGTATCTAATCCTGTTTGCTCCCCACGCTTTCGTACCTGAGCGTCAGTCTTTGTCCAGGGGGCCGCCTTCGCCACCGGTATTCCTTCAGATCTCTACGCATTTCACCGCTACACCTGAAATTCTACCCCCCTCTACAAGACTCTAGTTTGCCAGTTCGAAATGCAGTTCCCAGGTTGAGCCCGGGGCTTTCACATCTCGCTTAACAAACCGCCTGCGTACGCTTTACGCCCAGTAATTCCGATTAACGCTTGCACCCCTCGTATTACCGCGGCTGCTGGCACGAAGTTAGCCGGTGCTTCTTCTGCGAGTAACGTCACACCCAACTGCTATTAACAATTGAGCTTTCCTCCTCGCTGAAAGTACTTTACAACCCGAAGGCCTTCTTCATACACGCGGCATGGCTGCATCAGGCTTTCGCCCATTGTGCAATATTCCCCACTGCTGCCTCCCGTAGGAGTCTGGACCGTGTCTCAGTTCCAGTGTGGCTGATCATCCTCTCAGACCAGCTAGGGATCGTTGCCTAGGTGAGCCATTACCCCACCTACTAGCTAATCCCACCTAGGTTCATCCAATCGCGAAAGGCCCGAAGGTCCCCTCCTTTCCCCCGTAGGGCGTATGCGGTATTAGCAGTCGTTTCCAACTGTTATCCCCCTCGACTGGGCAGATACCTAGGCATTACTCACCCGTCCGCCGCTCGTCACCTCAGGAGCAAGCTCCCTTGTGTTACCGCTCGACTTGCATGTGTTAGGCCTGCCGCCAGCGTTCAATCTGAGCCATGATCAAACTCTTCAATTAAAGTTTTTTTGTTCCACTCGGTTAAGAGTGAAACGGCTCAACGAATTATACTGTTTATGAATCTTACAATTCATAGTTTACATATTGCTATGGTCACTCAGTTACTCTAATAAAAGAGTATTCGTCGAGTTAAATTTTTGATTGCCTCGTGAGAGACAATTTCGAATAACTCAACACCTGTGAGTGCCCACACAGATTTGCTTGTCATATTGTTAAAGAGCGTG